>DASYCL010000736.1:0-19044 GCA_036500245.1 Polyangiaceae bacterium
ACCGAGCGCGAGGCTCACGCGCGTCCCGGCGCCAAGCAACGCGGGCCCGCCGAGCGTGAGCAAAAGACCGACCACGCCGACGGCCCACAGCGCCGTCGCGATTCCATTTTGGTCAGTGTTGCGAGTCGCCATCGTCGTTGAACTTCTTGCGCGCTGCTCGGTCCTGTCGCTCTTGCTCGTCTGCTTCGCGGTTGGCACTTTTCAGTGCTCGGTAGACTGCTCGCCCGCCAGCGGCGAGTCCGTATGCGAGCCCGACTAAGGTGAAGATGCCGTGCGTGCCGAACTTCTTGTCGAGCCACTGCCCGCCGAACAGACCGACAAGAATGCTGAGCGCGAATTCGAGGCCGACAGTTCCGTATCGGCCAACACCTTTCCAGTCTTGCTGCACAAATGCTCTCTTGGGTTCGAGAGCGACGGCCGCTTAGCATGGCGTTCGGTTGGGGGTCAATCTGTCGGGCAAAGTGCGTGCTATCGTCGCGCAATGCGTCGCGCGGCTCCAGCGCTTGCCTTGGTTCTCTTGGTTTCGGCTCACGCTTCGGCTCAAGATCCCGCTACTTCGAGCGTGCCGCCGAAGCCCCCCGCTCCAGCGGCGAAACCGCCAACAGCGCAGCCAGCGCCGGCCAGCACCGCGAAGCACGGCGATGCGCCACCCGCGGAGTACTACGTCGAGCCGCCGCCGAGCGGTTCGCCGGGGAGCATCCCGCCGCCGCCGTCGTCGGTCCCAGCGCCGCCTGGGCCGCCGCCGCCTCCGCCGAGTGGTGAGCAGGGCCCAATCGTCGAACCGCCGACGCCGGCTTACTACCCGGAAAACGAAGGCGTATTTGAGCCGCCTCCACCGCCCGAGCGACGCCACATCGCGCCGAAGACTGCGTTGTGGCTCGGCGTCCGCGCGGGCGTCTTCGTGCCCTTCGGGAGCCTGTGGGCGCGCTGCACCAACTGCAACAGCGCCAACACTGATCAGTTCGCGACTCTGCAAGGCGTGCGCTGGAGCGACTACGCGAGCCCTGGCCCGATGTTCGAGCTCGACGCAGGCGCGCGACTCTCACGCAACTACGCGGTGTTCGCACTTTGGGAGCGAGCGCAGCTCGGCGGCGGCAGCGGAGATTCTGGACCCAATGCGATCCCAGGAAAGTCCGCCCACGGCGATACCGATTTTTGGGGCGTCGGCGTGCGCGCGACTTCGGACGCCGATCACATCGGGTTCGTCACCGAGCTGGCGGTTGGCTACCGGCGCGCACGCGCAACCTGGGACGACGGCAGCGAGCTTCAATTGACGGACGCGCCGTTCGAAGCGCGTCTCGGGTTGGGCGCGGATTTTCGCCTGAATCCGTACCTCACGCTGTCACCCATGTTCACGCTCGGTGTCGGCTCCTTCGGCAAAGTCGAGCGTGTCACGAACGGCACCCCGACAGACGAAACCGGTCCGGTCGATCAAGCGGATGGTCACGCCTGGGCGACGTTCACGGTCGGCGGCTATTTCGATCTGTTCGGCAGCCCGCATTAGCCAGCAATGCGCTCGGCTTCGTCCAGACGCTCGTTCACGAGTCGGATCAGAATTTTACGCAACTGTTTCACGGCAAGCGCGCGATGACTGATTCGATTTTTGTCGTCTTCGGACAGCTCGGCCATTGCGCGGCCGTCCTGGCCGGCAACCTCGAACAGCGGATCGTAGCCGAAGCCGCCGTTGCCGCGGGGCGCGCGCGCGATGCTGCCTTCGCAGCTGCCTTCCGCGACGTGCTGTTCGGATTCTTGCCACGGGCTGACTAACGCGAGCACGCAACGAAAGCGCGCACCGCGCGCGCCCTCTTCGATATTCTCGAGCTCGCGCAACAGCGCGGCGTTGTTCTCCGCGTCGGTCGCGCGTTCATGCGCGAAGCGCGCCGAGCGCACGCCTGGGCGCCCACCGAGCGCGTCAACCTCGAGCCCGCTGTCGTCGGCGAGCGCGACCAAACGCGTGGCGCGGCATACGGCGCGTGCTTTGATCAACGCGTTTTCCTCGAACGTTGCGCCGTCTTCGATGATGGTGAGCTTTTCGCCGAGTACGTCTTGCGCGGACAAAAATTGAATCGGCAGATCGGCGAGTAGTGCGCGAAGCTCCGCCAATTTCCCGCTGTTCGACGTCGCTAGGACGATCGTGAGTACCTCGGCCATGCTGGCGACCGAGCATAACTCAAGACATGCAATCACGCGAAGAGGTCAGAAATCGCGCGCGGCTTCGCTACGCGCCGCATCGGCGAGGTGAATCCAGATGCGCGTGCCGCGCGGCTGATTCGGTTCACAAGCGATGGTGCCGCCGTGCGCCTCGATGATTTGCCGCGTGATCGCCAGGCCGAGCCCGGTGCCGTTGCTCTTGGTCGTGAAGAACGGCTCGAACAAGCGCGCTCGCGTGGCTTCGTCGAGCCCCGTGCCTTCGTCGGCGACGACGACGTCCGAACCGCCGCCTGTGCCCGCTTTGACCGAGACGGAAACCTTACCGCCATTCGGCATCGCCTCGCGCGCATTGCGCATCAAATTGAAAAGGGCCTGCTTGATTTGCGCTTCATCGATCTTCGCCGGCACGGCTTCGGCGGCATTGTCCACTTCGAGCGAGACGCCTTGTTGTTCGATTTCGCGGCGCATGAACTCCGCGGCTTCGCTCACGACTTCGCGCAGGTCTTCGACTTCGAGCCGCTGCGGTGCCCGGCGCGCGAACGACAGATATTGTCCGCTCAACTCGGTCAAGCGATCGACTTCTTTGCGGATCGCGCGCAAGAGATCGCGTGCCTCGTCTTTCGCGCCGGTCAAATCGTCTTCGAGCAACTCGACGTTGAGCGCGATCGAGGAGAGCGGGTTCCTGATTTCGTGCGTGACATGCGCAGCCATTTTACCGATCGTCGCCAAGCGCTCGGCCTGAAGCAACTCTTCGTTGGCGCGCGCGATGGCCGAAACCATGGCTTCAAAAGTGGCCGCGAATTCGCCGATTTCGTCGTTAGAAGCGATCGCCGGGCGCGGTTTCAGATCGCCGCTGGCGACGGCCTTCGCGCGTTCGGTGACGAGCGCGAGTGGGCGCAGCACGCGCTGCGCGTAAAGTGCCATCGCTCCGCCGACGAGTAACGTCAGGGCAGCCAAAAAAATCAACAGCCGAATCGCGAGCACTTCGCGTTCGCGCGCGCTGTCGAGCAGAACGTCCACGTTGTGCAGCGCGTCTTGCTCGAGCAGATTCAAGCGCTTCGAACCTTGTGAGCCGCGCGAGACCAGCTCGTCTCGCAAGGTTTCGGCGGCCGCGTCGTCGCGACGATCGAGCGCCTCGAACAAGCGGTTCAAGCGCTCGCTGTCTCCGGACAAGAAGCTTTCGATCGACGTGATTTCTTGAAGCAACTTGGCTCCGGCTTCGCGCGCGCCGGCGTCACTCGATGAGGCGAATGCGCGCGCGATCGCCGCCCGTACTTCACCGAACATGCGCGGGCGACCGATGTGCATCGCGAGATCGAGCCAACTGCGAATGTCCGCCGGGTTGCGGGCGGCGGTGATGTGATTCAGCTGCGTATTCCAAGTGTCTTGCTTGGCGACCAAATCGTGCACCGACAATGCCAGCGGGAAATAGCCGCTTCGCATCAGTCGCGCGTCGCGCTCCGCGCTCCGCTGCGCGAGCACGCTCCAGCCCGCGACGAGCGCGAACGCGAGCATGATCAGCGCATACGAGCCGAGCACGCGCGTCGCGACGGTGCGCTTGGTGGCGCGAACGCGTTTCTCTTTCTTGCTGGGCGAGGCGCCGCTCATGGAGCCAGGCCGAGACTTTGCGCCACGATAGTCGCGATGTCGACCGCGCCCTCGGCTTGAGCGCGAAAGCGGCGCAGGCTCGCGGCGCAGGCGGTGACCAATGTGCCGCCACCGAGCGCGCGGTGAGCCGCAATTCGACGTTCCGCGATGCGTTCGGACGTCGCCGGCATGGAGATCGGGAGCAGCGCGCCGCCGCCGGAGCATTCCGCGTGCTCGCGCGTCTCGTTGAATTCGTCGACAGCGCGACCGAGCGCGCGCTGGAGTACGAGGCGCGGCGCTTCGTACTGCGCAAGACCGCGGCCGAGCGCGCAGGGGTCGTGAAAACGCACGGCTTCGCGCTGGCCAAACCCCGGGATTTTCTGCAGCTTTCGCATTGCCTGAGCGGCGAGCTCGACGAACGAGAGCGGCGCCGCGTCTTTCAGCACGAGCGCGCAACCGGGATCCCCGACGACGAAGGTCTTCGCGTTTCGCGACGCTTCGAGTATTCGCGCGCGTGCCGACAGATATCCCTCGCGATCGCCCGAATGAAGCAGTGGCGCGCCGCAGCAGCCTGCGACTAGCCGCACCGATCCGGTGAGCGCGATCACCGAGCGCAGCATCGCGCGCGCTTCCGGGCGCGCTTTGCGCAAATAGGCACAACCAATGAGCAGCGCGGTTTCAGCGTCCGCGCGCACGCCTGCTTCGCGCGCGAGTTCGCCGAGTGTGTTGCCCGCTTCGCCGACGCGCACGCCGTGACGCCGTTCACTTTCGACGACTCGCGCAGGAGACAGACCTGCATCGCGGTAGCTCGATCGCGCCAGGTAGAGCGTGTCCGCGACGGGGTTTCTGTGTTCGCAAAAACTGGTGCAGGCGTGACACCCGCTGCAGCCGTAACTGGTTTCGGCGAGATCGTGATCGGGTTCGAGATCGGCGCGTGCGACGAGCCACGCGGACGACATTTTCGCCCACGGGATCAGCGCTTCGCGCGCTTCGACGTTCGAGACTGGGCAAGTGGCGCGGCACAGCTTCGGGCAGTAGCCGCAATTTTCGAGCGGTTTTTGCGCGGCCGGCAAGAGCGGCAGACGCGATTTTTCGTTCATCGCACGGGGCTCTTCAGGTGCGTGCCTTTGGGCGGCCGCGCGGACTTGCGCGCGCCGCTCGCTTTTTTCGCCGCCGCTTCGCCTTCCGCGCCGCTCTGCGGCAAGCGAACTTCAAAGCGCGCGCCCGCGCTCGACGATGTCACCGTCACGTTGCCGCGATGCTCTTCCACGATCTTCTTCACGATCGCGAGCCCGAGGCCGGTGCCACCCGCCTTGCCCATCGTAACGAACGATTGAAACAGCTTGCCTTCGATTTCGTTCGGGATGCCGGGACCGGTGTCTTCGACGAAGATCAAGAGCTCCGAGCCCTCGAGCCGCGCACCGATCGTCAGTACTCCGCCATTTTCGCCCATTGCTTCGATCGCGTTCCGCGCGAGGTTGTGCACGACGCGCGCGAGCCGCTCTTCGTCGAAGCGCGCGACGAGCTTCGGATCGACATCGAACAAGAGCTCGATCGGCAAGCCCGAGACTTCGAGCGTGAGCTGCCGGCGCACGTCGGCGAAGAATTTATTGAGGTAAACCCGGCGCACGAAAATCGAGCGTTCGCCGCGCGCGAATTCGAGCACTTCGCGTTGCATCGCGGTGAGCACGTCGAATTGCTTCAAAATCTCTTCTGAATACTCGTGACGCACCTTGCGCTCGTCGACGTCGGCCATCAATTGGGTGTAGCCGCTGATCACCGTCATCGGCGTTTTGAAGTCGTGGATGACTTGCGACAGGAGCCGACCGATCGAGGTCAAACGCTCGCTTCTTTCGCGGCTGCGATTGGCGTTGAACAAGCGGACTGCCGTCGACACGTTTGCACTCACCAGCCGCAACAGCGATTCGTCGGCTTCGTCGAAGTTGCCGCCGGGATCGTGACTAAATAGGCCGATTGCACCGAGCGGCGAGCTCTCGCCGTCGAGCGGAACCGCGAGTACCGAGGTCACCACAAAGCCGAACGCGCCCTCGACGTGCGCGCTCCAGCGCGTGTCCGACTCGGCTTCTGCGAGCGCCAGAATCTGCGATTCGGACATGCTCGCGCCCAAAAATCCTTCGCGCGATTTCACGCCGATGCGCTGGAGCGAGTCGGGGTTCTTGCTGTCGAACACGTATTCGACCAGATCCCCGGATTCCTCTTCGGAGAGCAGCAGCGCTGCTCCGCGCGCTTCGCACGCAGCCGCACATTGACCGAGCACGGCGAGCGCCAGCTCCTCGAGCGTCGTCGCGCGGGCTGTGCGCCGCTCGAGCTCGAACAAAAGCGACAAGTCTTGCAGCTTTCGTTCGAGTTGCTCGGTCGTGTCGAGCAGCTGTTTGTTCTTTTGGATCAGCGACAAGAACAAGCGCGAGTTGTCGATCGCAACGGCGGCTTGCGTGCTCAATGCGGACAGAATCGCTTCGTCTTCACTCGTGAACTCATGCCCGCCTTGCTTGTTCAGCACCTGAATCACGCCGATGGTACGACCGAGGTGATTTTTGAGGGGAGCCGCGAGCATGCTCTTCGTGCGGTAGCCAGTGAGCACGTCCCAATCCCGCTCGAACTTCGGATCGGCGTACGCGTCGCGGATGCGGATCGATTTGCCGGTCTGCGCGACGATGCCGGCGATGCCGTGCCCGACCTTCATTCGGATCGAGCGCACCTTGTCGCCGACGACGAGTCGGCTCACGAGCTCCTTTTTGGCCTCATCGAGCAAATACAATGTCGCTCGATCGGCCTCGACGAGTTCGGTGAGCTTGCTCAGGATCAGCTCGAGCAGATCATCGAGATCGAAAGTCGTACCGAGCGCAACGCCGACTTCGCGCAGCGCGGCCGAAACACGCCGCTCGTGGCGCAGCGCCTCGAGCGGGTCCAAGGGCCTGCCATCGAGGGCGTTTTGCAGGGTTTCGCTCCCGGAGGTCACTCCGCGATCGAATCACGAACCCTTCCACAGATCTACCGAATCGTCCGGCCGAGGCGCGCGGCGAAATCGCCGCAGCGGCCGAAACCAACGGCGGCGAAGCGGTGGAAATGTGGAGTAGATTCGCGGACCAGAGCGACCCGCTCTCCGACCGAGCGCAGACCGAAAAGCTCTCGGCTAGACTCGCGGGTAGCTGCCGGAAACCACGCTTTCAGATGGCGGTCGAGTGAACATGGCCTTGAAACAACTGCAGTTGATGGTGCGCGGTCGAGTTCAAGGCGTCTACTTCCGCGCGTCTGCGCAGCGCGAAGCGCGGCGCTTGGGTTTGACCGGTTGGGTAAAGAATCGCGCTGACGGCTCGGTGGAAATCGTGGCCGAGGGCGAAGAAGTCGCGATCCGTGAGCTCTACGGTTGGGCACAAAAGGGCCCGAGCGCTGCGCGCGTCGATCGCGTCGACACGCGCTGGCGCAGCTTCACCGGAGATTTTCCCGATTTCCGCATCACGGATTGAACCGAGCGCAAAGCGCACTGCAATGACGCGCGCTGCTCGATTATTTTTGGGTTGCCTCGCGATTTGCTGCGCTGCCGGCTTGGCCAGCGCGCGTGCCGCCGCTGCGTCGCCGGCGCAAGCAGCCGAAAAATTGCCGGAATTGCCCATGATCCCGAGTCTCGAACTCGGGCGACCCGCGCCCGCCGATTTGGAAGATCTCGACGGCCGACTGAAGCAGCTGTGCTCCGAAGACGATTCGGAACGCGAGGCCGCACGCCGCGAAGTGCTCGAAGTCGACGCCAAGCTCGTGCCCGCGATTCGCTTTCGCCTCGGATCGATCGCCGAAGCCACGAATCACGACGATCTGAAGGAACTTTTGCTCAAGATCAGAAAAAAAGCACGCGACGACGCACGTGATGAAAATGCAGCCGAGGGCGCGCGCGGCAAAGTCAAAACTCCGGACTATTTGCAGATGGCGAGCGAACACGCCGAACCGCGCTCGAAGCTTTGGTGCAGCCTCGCTTCGGTGCTCGCGGGCAGCCGCATGCTCACGCAGATCGGCAGCGTCGAAGCCGTGCGCGGCTTGATCGACGTGTACGTGCGCTACGGCGAGTTTCTGCGCGTCGACACCCAATTGCAGCTCGAAGGCTTGGGCGATCGCGCGGTGCCCGCGCTGATCGAGACTAAGCGTCACCCGGCGGAAAAAATCGCCAAATGGGCGAACCGCGAGCTCGACGCACTCGGCAAAGGCATCCCGAGCGAAGCCGTTCAGACCAATGATCTGCAGGTTCTTTCGGACGTAATCCGCGCTTACGGCCGAGTGCGCGATCCGGATGCGGCGCGCATCGTCGTCTCTTTCGCGAACAGTGAGCGCGCGCAAGTGCGCGAAGCGTCGCGTCAAGCGATCGCCATGCTCGGCGAAGTCGGCGCGTGGCAGCTGCGCGATACCTACGAGACCGTGGTTGGTAAGAAGCCGCCGCGCGATTGGAACTGGGAGCGCACCGCACGCGAGCTGTTCGCCGAATTCGATCGCTTGCGCTCGGCCGAAGTCTCGAAGCTCTACGACGCCGGCATCGCCGCGCGTGACAAGGGCGATCTGGAAGCGATGCGCAAAGCCTTCGACCAGGTCTTGACGCGCAATCCCGACTACCTGAAGCGCGACGAGCTCGCTGCTGCTTACCTCGACTATGGCCAAAAATTCGCAGAGAAAAAGCCCGCGGATGCGCTCGACGCGCTGCGCCGAGCCGAGCGACTCGGCAAAGGCAGCGAGCTCGAGAAGACCGCGTCGAGCCTGCGCCTAACGCTCGAAGCCGAACGACTGGCGACTTCGGGTATCGCCGATCGCACGCTGCTCACCCGCGCGCTCGAAGTGAACCCCAATAACAGCCAAGCCAAGGCGGAACTGTCGCGCTTCGATCGCGGCGAAGTGAAACGCGACGACAGCTATCGCTACCTCGGAGCGGGCGCGATTTTCGTCGTCGCGCTCGCCGGGATCATCGTGGTGCTGCTCAAACGCGAGCGGCCGGAGCCGGTCGTCGCGAGCGGCGCCACGAGTGGCGCTCCGAGCGCACCCGAAACCCCGACTGTTCCGCTCGCGCCGGAGCCCACCGCGCCGCCCACAAACGCCGAAGAGCCCGCTCCGCCGACTGGCGAAACGGGCTCTGAGACTACAGAACCCAAAGACTGATTCGGCGAAGCCTGCGCTTCACCGCGAGCGATCAGCCGGTGGCTTCCGCTTTCGCCGCCTTCTTGGCGCGCGGCTTCTTTTCAGCTTTGGCTTCGGCCGAAGCTTTCTCACTCTTCTTCGCCTTCGGCGCCTTTTCAGCCGCCGCCTTCGGCTCCTTTGCAGCGCGCGCTTCGCCCTTTTCGACGAACTCGATCACGCTCATCGGCGCGTTGTCGCCGCGACGGCGACCGAGCTTGATGATCCGCGTGTAGCCACCCGGACGGCTCTTGAAGCGCTTCGCGAGATCCACGAACACCTTCTCGATCAAATCGATCTTTTGACTCTCGCCGCCGCTCTCAGTTACCTGAAAGCGACGGAGATAGGTGCCGACTTGCTGCTGCGCGGCTTGACGGCGCGCGCGGTCCGCGACGCTGAGCTTGTCGTGCGGCGTGTAGGCGGTCTCACCGAGGCGAATGGCGCGCGTGATCAAACGCTCCGCCACTCGCCTGAGTTCCTTCGCCTTCGCGTCGGTGGTCTCGATGCGCTCGTGCGCGACCAGGTTTGCCGTCAACGCGCGCAACATCGCGCGGCGGTGACTGGTGTTGCGGCCGAATTGACGACCTGATTTACCGTGCCTCATCGGACTACCTTCTCAAATCACGACGCGGATTGCTGTTGCTTCCAGCGTTCGACCATGGCGGGCCAGTTGTCGAACTTCATACCGAGGCCGAGGCCCATCGTCGAAAGGATCTCTTTGATCTCCTTCAACGACTTGCGACCGAAGTTCTTGGTCTTGAGCATGTCTTGCTCGGTCTTTTGCACGAGCTCGCCAATCAAGGTGATGTTGGCGTTCTGCAAGCAATTCGCCGAGCGAACCGAGAGCTCGAGCTCATCCACCGAGCGGAACAGGTTCTCGTTCAGCGGCTCTTCGTCGCTGCCCGTGACCTGGTACGAGGTCTCCTCGGATTCCTCGAAGTTGATCCAAATCGAGAGCTGCTCTTTGAGGATCTTCGCGGCGAACGCGACGGCGTCGACGGGGCGCACCGCGCCGTTCGTCCACACTTCGAGCACGAGCTTGTCGTAGTCCGTGACTTGACCGACGCGCGCGTTCTGCACGGTGTAGTTCACCTTGCGGATCGGGCTGAACAGGGCATCGATCGGAATCGTACCGATCGGCATGGTCGGGCTTTTGTTGCGCTCGGCCGAGACATAACCGCGGCCGCAAGCGACCGTGAGTTCGACCGAGAGCGGACCCTTCTTATCGAGCGTCGCGATCTGGTGCTGCGGGTTGAGCACAGTGAGACCGTCGACCGTCTTGATGTCGCTGGCGAGGATCGGCCCCGGGCCTTCTTTCTCGAGACGCACCGTGAACGTCTTCGGCGAATCGACCTTGAACACCACCTCTTTGAGATTGAGGATGATGTCGGTTACGTCTTCGACGACGTCGGGGATGGTCGTGAACTCGTGGAGCGCGGTGTCGAAGCGCACCGCTGCGATCGCCGCGCCTTGCAGCGACGCGAGCAGCACGCGGCGAAGCGAGTTGCCGATCGTGATGCCGAAACCCCGCTCGAGCGGCTCGCAGGTGAACTTGCCGTAGAATTCCGAATTCGACTCCGGATCGAGCGTGATCGCCTTCGGGCGGATCAAGTCACGCCAATTCCGGCTCATCATTTGTGTAACCATTCGAGCTGCTCCTTCTGTTTGGGGGTTTCGCGCGACCGTCACGAGCAGCAGAGGAACCAGCTCCCACTGTCTGCTCCGCGGTCAGCCCGCGTCGCGAAGGCTCTGCCTTCGCTGGAAACTAAAGAAGCGCGGAACGAGTGCTCCGCGCTTCACTATCAACGAGAATAATATTCGACGACGTACTGCTCGCGAACCGACGGCTCGTTGAGCTCGTCGCGAACCGGCATCGACTTGAACGTGCCGCTGAAATTGTCCTTGTCGACTTCGAGCCAGCTCGGACGCTGACGATTCTCTGCCGCCGCGAGCGCGGCCGCGATGTAACCGATCTTGCGGCTCGTTTCGCCGATCTCGATCTTGTCGTTCGGCTTCACGCGGTAGCTCGGAATGTTCACGCGCTTGCCGTTCACGAGCACGTGATTGTGACGCACGAGCTGGCGACCTTGCGCGCGGCTCGAAGCAAACCCGATGCGCAGCACGACGTTGTCGAGACGACGCTCGATCAAGCCGAGCATCTCTTCACCGGTGCGGCCCTTGAGGTGCGTCGCCTGCACGTAGTAACCGGCGAACTGCATCTCGAGCAAGCCGTAGATGCGGCGCATCTTCTGCTTCTCGCGTAAGCGGAGCCCGTACTCGCTCAGCTTGATGCGCGCCTGACCGTGTTGGCCTGGCGGATAGGGACGCCGCGAAACTGCGCACTTTTCAGTGAAGCAGCGCTCGCCCTTCAAATAGAGTTTTCCGCCTTCGCGACGGCACAACTTGCAAACAGCACCTAAATAACGCGCCATGGTTCTTCTCTCACACGCGACGACGCTTGGGGGGACGGCACCCGTTGTGCGGGATCGGCGTCACGTCGCGAATCAAAGTCACTTTGAAACCAACCTGTTGCAAGGCGCGGAGCGCGCTCTCGCGACCAGCACCGGGACCTTTGACGAACACAGCCACCGAGCGCACGCCGTGCTCCATCGCACGACGACCCGCTTCTTCGGCCGCGAGCTGAGCCGCGAACGGCGTGCTCTTGCGCGAGCCCTTGAAGCCGCGCGAACCCGCGCTGGCCCAAGAAATTGCCGCGCCGTTCACGTCCGTGATCGTCACGATCGTGTTGTTGAACGTGGATTGGATGTGGCAGATGCCAGCGAAGATGTTCTTCTTCACTGCCTTTTTCTGAACGCGGGCTTTCGGAGTTGCCATCAGGTTGCGCCTTTACGATTCGCTGCTCCGCCGCTCACGAGCGACGCGCCAAGCTCTTGCGCGGGCCCTTGCGAGTGCGCGCGTTGGTTCGAGTGCGCTGACCGTTGACCGGCAGCCCTTTGCGATGACGAAGCCCACGGTATGAACCGAGATCCATCAAGCGCTTGATGTTCTGCTGCACCTCGCGGCGCGCATCACCTTCGACCTTGACGGTCTGGTCGATCGCATCGCGGATGGCTTTGATGTCGGCTTCACTCAGCTCGTCCACCAAACGATTTGCCGGGATCTTCGCGAGCGCGCAGAGCTTGCGCGCGGTCGGGTAGCCGATGCCGTAAATGTACGGGAGGGCATAAGCAATTGCCTTGCGGCGGGGAAGGTCGATGCCAGCGATGCGTGCCATGGTCGATGCTCTCTCTCAGCCCTGTCGCTGCTTGTGGCGAGGGTTGTTGCAAATCACGCGCAGGACTCCGCGGCGCTTCACGACTTTGCATTTGTCGCAGATCTTTTTCACACTCGGTCGCACCTTCATGATGTCCTGCCTTCAATCTGTCGTGTCTAAGTGAGCTTCTTGATGATTTGCCCGCGGCCCGGATCGAGCTGGGAGAACTTGACCGTGACCTTCGAGCCGCTGATGAGTCGTACGATCGCATGACGAAGACTGGGCGCGATGCCTGCGCGAACGCTGCGGCCATCTTCGAGAGTCACCCGAAACAATGCGTTCGGTAGAACCTCTTCGATGACACCCGTTCCAGTCGAATCGTCTTTCGTTCGTCGCCTCCTTCTTACGTGACAGAGTTCAGTGATCGAGCGCTGCGAGAATGCGGTCCGTGATCTCTTTCGGAGAACCGACCCCATCGACTCGGCGAAGCAGCCCGAGTTTTTCGTAATGCGGCAAGAGCGCCGCGGTCATCGCGTCGTATTGATCGAGACGCTTTTTGACGGTTTCCGGTTGGTCGTCGGCCCGATGCTCGAGCACGGCGTCCGAGGGCGGGGGACTATACTTTAAGTGGTAGATGTGTCCAGTCCGTTTGTCGGTGCGGCGCAGGCTGGCGCGCTCCTCCAAAAGGTCTCTAGAAACGTCGATTTGCACCGCTTTGTCTAAGGGCGTCCCGAGCTCTTTCAGCAGGGCGGAAAGGGCCTCGGCCTGCGGCACAGTGCGCGGGAAGCCATCCAAGATGAAGCCCTTTTTCGCATCCGGCTGGGACAGGCGCTCCTTCACCAAGCCGATGACCACGGAGTCGGGCACGAGCTTGCCCTCCTTCATGATGCGGTCGGCTTGTTTGCCTAGCTCGGTTCCGGCGGCGACCGCCGCGCGCAACATGTCGCCGGTCGAGATCTTCGGAACGCCGAACTTCTCGCATAGGACGGCGGCTTGCGTGCCTTTGCCGCTCGCGGGGGCGCCGAGCAAGATGAGCCTCACGCCGGCCTCCGTCCGCTCAAGCGAGTCACGCGCGGACCGGTCAAGCCTTCGTAGCTGCGCGTGATGAGGTGCGCCTCGATCTGATTCACCGTTTCGAGCGCAACACCCACGACGATGATCAAGCTCGTGCCGCCGAACTGAAACGGGATATTGAACGACATCGCGATCACCGACGGAATCACGCAGATCGCAGCGACGTACACCGCGCCGGCGACCGTGAGTCGCGTGAGCACGCGATCGATGTACTCCGCCGTCTGACGACCAGGGCGAATGCCGGGGATGTTCGCTTGTTGCTTCTTCAGGTTGTCCGCCACGTCGATCGGCTGGAACGTGACGGCCGTGTAGAAGAACGAGAAGAAGATCGAGAGCGCGGCAAATAGAGTCTGAAATAGCCAGTCCCCGCGATTGAGCAGCGAACTGAACGTACTCATGCCGGGGATGTTGAAGTTCGCGAGCGTGGCCGGGAACATCAACAAGCTGGAGGCGAAAATCGGCGGGATCATGCTCGCCATGTTCACCTTCAGCGGCAGATGCGCGGTCTGCCCGCCGTACACCCTGCGCCCCACTTGCCGGCGCGAATATTGAATCGGAATCTCGCGCTGCGCGCGTTCGAAGAACACGACGACGGCGATGCTGATCAGGAGTACCGCGAGCAGAATCGCGATCGTTAGCGGCTGCAGATCGCCGGTATGGCTCGCGTAGTAGTTCTGAATGCCCTTCGGGATGCCGCTCACGATGCTGGCGAGGATGATCATCGACACGCCGTTGCCGATGCCGCGCTCCGTCGCTTGTTCGCCGAGCCACATCAATAAGCCCGAGCCCGTGGTCAGCGTGATCACGGTCATGATCCGGAAGCCCCAGCCCGCGTCGATCACGACGTCTCCGTAGCGGCCACCGCCGACGTCGGAGTTGTTCATGTGTTCGAGCGAGAGCGCGACGCCTGCAGACTGGAGCACGCTCAGGATCATCGCGCCGTAACGGGTGTACTGCTCGAGCTTGCGGCGGCCGGCTTCGCCTTCTTTGCGCAGCTCCTCGACCTGCTTACTGATCAGGCCGGCAAGCTGCATGATGATGCTAGCCGACACGTACGGCATGATGCCGAGCGCCAGGATCGAAAGGTTCGCGAGTGCGCCGCCGGAGAACAAGTTGAAGAGCCCGAGCAAGCCGCCCTGACCCTTCACGATGTTCTGCATCACGGTGCGATCGACGCCCGGGATCGTGATGAACACGCCCATGCGATAGATCGCGAGCACGACCAGCGTGAACGCGATCCGGCGCCGGAGTTCCGGCACCTTACCGATGTTCGAGAAGCCTTCGAAGACAGCCATGGGCGAGCTCGGAGATCGACGCTCAGCCCGCGGACGCTTCTTTTTGCTTCACGACCGGCACGACCACGGCTTTGCCGCCGGCGGCTTCGATCTTCTGGAGCGCGGACTTGCTGAAGCCATTCGCGTGAACCGTGAGCTTCTTGGTGAACTCGCCATCGCCGAGGATCTTGATCTGCACGTTGCGGCCTTGAACGAGGCGCGCGTCGCGGAGCACGTCTTCGGTCACGTTCGTGCCGGCGGCGAACTCTTGCAAGTCACCAACGTTCACGCCGACGACCGAAACCGGAAACGGCACGCGGAAACCGCGCTTCGGCAAGCGACGCTGAATCGGCGTCTGGCCGCCTTGGAAGTGCAGCTTACCGATGTTGCCGCCCTGGCGAGCTTTCTGACCCTTCTGTCCGCGGCCGCAGGTCTTACCGAGACCCGAGCCGACGCCACGGCCGAAGCGCTTCTCGTTGTGACGAGCGCCCTCGGGAGCCGCAAGATGCGAGAGAACGATCGCGCTCATGACTTCTTCTCCTGAACGTCGACGAGGTGTAGCACCTTCTTGATCATGCCGCGGAACGACGGCGTGTTCTCCACGACGACCTTCGACCCCGGACCACGCAGACCCAAGCCGTCGATGATGCGACGAGTCGGGTGCGGGCGACCGATCACGCTACCGGTTTGCTTCACTTCGAGTT
Organism: Polyangiaceae bacterium; assembly: GCA_036500245.1. GTDB lineage: Bacteria > Myxococcota_A > Polyangia > Polyangiales > Polyangiaceae > PMG-095. The sequence continues at coordinate 15,174 of DASYCL010000736.1, forward strand.
TGGTGGTCACGCGGTGGGCCCTCCGCCGTTGCCGGAGACGATCGACGAACCGCCGCTCGCTTGCACCGACACCGCCGACACCGGGTAGTCACTCGCGATCTCATCGAGCTCCTTCGAGCGCGCCTTCGCAACGACTTCAGGACCGCGCAGGCCTTGCAGCGCCGCCACCGTCGCGTGCACGACGTTGTACTTGTTGGTCGAGCCGAGGCACTTGCTCAAGATGTCTTGAATGCCTGCGGATTCGACGACCGCGCGCACCGCGCCGCCCGCGATAACGCCGGTACCGGGCGAAGCCGGACGGAGCAAGACTTTGCCCGCACCGAAGTGACCGGTCACGTCGTGCGGGACGGTCGCGCCGATCATCGGCACCTTGAACAGGTTCTTGCGAGCTTGGTCGTTGCCCTTGCGAATCGCTTCGGGGACTTCGTTCGCTTTGCCGAGACCGACACCCACGTGACCCGCTTCGTCGCCCACGACGACCAGCGCCGAGAAGCTGAAGCGACGGCCGCCTTTGACGACCTTCGCCACGCGGTTGATGTGGATGACGCGCTCTTTGAGCTTTTCTTCGTCGATGTTTTCGAACGCCATGATCTTGTCCTCTGAGCGAGAGCTCAGAACTTGAGCCCCGCTTCGCGTGCGGCTTCAGCGAGCGCCTTCACGCGACCGTGGTAGAGGTATCCGTTGCGGTCGAACACGACCTTGTCGATCTTCTTCTCGAGACAAATCTTGGCGATCAGCGCGCCGACTTTCTTCGCCGCGTCCGTTTTGGTGTCTTCGCCGAGCGTGGTCTTGAGATCGCGCGAGAGCGTCGAAGCGGCGGCGACCGTGCTGCCGTTCGAATCCACCACGACCTGCGCGTAGATGTGCGTCGCGGTGCGGTAGACGCTGAGCCGCGGCCGCTCGCCGCTGCCGCTGATCTTCTTCCGAATGCGGAAGCGACGACGTTCACGACCAGTGAGTTGAGTTGCCATCTTACTTCGCCTTGCCCTTGGCGGCCTTGCCCGCTTTGCGGCGGATGTTCTCACCGCGGTAACGCACGCCCTTGCCGCCGTACGGCTCCGGCGGACGGAGCCCGCGAATCGTCGCGGCCATTTGCCCGAGCGCGGCTTTGTCGGCCGAGTTCAGCACGAGCATCGTGCCCTTCGAGTCCGCCGGCACGTTGCCGGTGATCGAAGCCGGCAGCTCGATCGAGGTCGGGTGCGAGAAGCCGAGTTGCAAGGTGACGACCTTACCCTTCACTTCCGCGCGGTAACCGGTGCCGACGAGTTCGAGCGAACGCTCGTAGCCTTCGGCCGCGCCTTTGACCTTGCTCGCGAGGAGCGCGCGAACGAGCCCTTGCAAGCGGGCCGCGTCGCGACCTTCGGCGCTGCTCTCGACGACCCAACCTTCGCCTTCTTTGCGCACGGCGACTTGCGCCGGCAAATCGAGCGAGAGTTTACCCTTCGGGCCTTGGATGTCGAGCTTCTGGCCCGATTGATTGACGGTGACGCCCTTCGGAATCACGACCGGGCGCTTGCCGACGCGAGACCTCTTGACCGCCGTGGCTTGTACGTCAGCCATCACCACACCTCACACAGGAGCTCGCCGCCCACCTTGCGACGGCGCGCTTCCTTGTCGCTCATGAGCCCGCTCGACGTGCTGATGATCGACATGCCGAGCCCGCTGAGCACGCGCGGGATCTGATCGTGTCGCACGTACACGCGACGGCCGGGACGCGACACGCGGCGCAAACCTTGGAACGCCGATTTCCGTTCATCCGTGTATTTGAGGACGATGGTCAGCGTTTGGTGTTTTTGCGGGCCCCACTCTTCTTGGCGCACGTCGGCGACGTAGCCTTCGGCCTTGAGCAGTTCGGCCACGCTCTTCTTCAGCTTGTTCGCCGGCACGCGCGTCAGTTCGTGGCGCGCGAGCGCCGCGTTGCGAATGCGCGCGAGCAAGTCGGCGATCGGATCGGTCATCATGGCTTCACCAGCTCGCTTTCGTGACTCCGGGCAGTTCGCCCTTGAGCGCTAGTTGCCGCATGCACAAGCGGCACAAGCAGAAGTCGCGGTAGACACCGCGAACGCGCCCGCATACGCGGCAGCGATTCACGGCACGAGTCGAAAACTTGGGCGGACGATTGGCTTTCGCCCATTGAGATGCGCGCGCCATGATCAGCTCCTGAACGGCATTCCGAGACTTCCGAGCAGCTCTTTGGCTTCTTCGTCCGTCTCTGCGGTGGTAACGAAAGTGATGTTCATGCCCTTGATCTTGTCGACTTTGTCGAACTCGATTTCGGGGAAGATGATTTGTTCTTTGAGGCCGAGCGTATAGTTGCCCGAGCCGTCGAAGCCACGCGGGTTGGTGCCGCGGAAATCGCGCACGCGCGGCAAGCCGAGCGTGACCAAGCGATCGAGGAACTCCCACATGCGCTCGCGGCGCAGCGTGACTTTGACGCCGATCGGCATGCCTTCACGCAGCTTGAAGGTCGCAATCGCCTTCTTCGCCTTCGTGACGACCGGCTTCTGACCGGTGATCGCCGTCATCTCCGCGACGGCGGAGTCGATCAGCTTCGGGTTCGCGACCGCTTCGCCCATGCCCATGTTGACGACGATCGTCTTCAAGCGGGGCACCTGCATCGGGTTTTTGTAACCGAACTTTTTCATCAACGCCGGCACGGCGTCTTTGCTGTACTTCTCGCGAAGGCGAGGCGCGGTTGCTTCAGCGGCCATCGTCACTTCTCCTTCGCCGCCGGAATGGCGGTGCCGCTCTTAGCGACGCGGACTTTCTTGTCGTTCTCGATCTTCACCGAGACGCGAGTGGGTTTGTTGGTGGAAGGATCGACGAGCATCACGTTGCTCTTTGCCAGCGGCGCTTCGACGTCCAGGATTCCGCCCGGACGTTGCGGCGTCTGCTTGAGGTGGCGCTTGACCATGTTCACGCCTTCCACGACCACGCGATCACCGACCAGGCGCGCGACTTTGCCGCGCTTACCCTTGTCGTCGCCGCGAATCACGATCACTTGATCGCCGACGGTGAGCCGTTCCATCACAGCACCTCCGGCGCGAGCGAGATGATCTTCATGAAGCGCTTGCCGCGCAGTTCGCGCGCGACCGGTCCAAAGATGCGGGTGCCGACCGGCTCTTGCTGCGTGTTGATCAAGACCGCGCTGTTGTCGTCGAACTTGATGTAGCTGCCGTCTTGGCGGCGGTACTCGCGGCGTGTGCGCACGACGACGGCGCGCGCGGTGTCACCCTTCTTCACTTTGCTGCCGGGAAGGGCTTCTTTGATGCTGACGACGATCACGTCTCCGAGCGCGGCGTAGCGACGGCGCGAGCCGCCGAGCACCTTGATGCACTGCACGCGCTTGGCGCCGGAGTTGTCTGCGACGTCCAGAAAGCTTTGCATCTGGATCATGGTTCAGCCGAGCTCCGACGCGGGGCGGTCCACCAAGCGAGCCACTGCCCAGCGCTTCTCGCGCGACAACGGGCGGCTCTCGACGATCTCGACGCGATCGCCGGTCTTGTATTCGTTCTTTTCGTCGTGCGCCTTGTAGCGTTTCCGAACGCGAACGTACTTCTTGTACACGCCTTCACGCTTGAAGCGCACGACCTCGACGACGACGGTCTTGTCCATCTTGTCGCTGCGGACGCGGCCGATCAGCTTGCGGCGGTAGATCGGATTTCCAGACTCTGCGGGGGCGTTCACGACTTGGCTCCTTTGCTCGACGCGGCAGTGGTGCGGCGCTCGTGCAAAATCAGTTCGGCGCGCGCGATGTCCTTGCGCGCTTTGCCGAGCAAGCTCGTGTCACCGAGCTGATCGGTTGCATTCTTCATGCGGTGCGAGAAGAGATCCTTCTCCAGAGAGGCTTTCAGAGCGGCCAGATCTTCGG
>DASYCL010000737.1:0-5875 GCA_036500245.1 Polyangiaceae bacterium
AGGTAATGTCCGGGCGGAAAGTGCTGGGGCAGAGTCCAGGTCCAGGTTTGGCTCGTGCCGGACTTGGTCGACGTGACTCCTTGGACCAGCTTTTGCGCGCGCCAATAGGCGCCGACCGCGACCATCGTATCGGCCCAAATATCGCCGGCTGATTTGGCGTGGGTGAGCGCGCCGACCACGTCCGTGATCGAAACTGGGTTGTAGCCGCCGTCGCCGCCGAGCGAATGGATCAGGAAGATTTGCCACTTGCCTGCCGAATGCGCCGAATCGGTCGCCGCGTTGAACGTGGCCGCAGGTTCGCTCGGCTGAGCCGTGTGACACGGCAACTGAAACGCATTCGTCGTGTCGGTCGTGCCGGCGCCGACTTGGCCGCCGTTCACGCCGCGGTTCACCAAAAAGCGCGTGCTGTCCGGTGTGTCGTAGCCCGCGTCTCCGTACGGCGCTGCTGCCGTCCAGACGGTGCTCACGCCGAAGGTTTGCTCGATGTGCGTCGTGCATTGATCGAGCTCGGCGCCGAGGCTGCCCGCGTACGCGCCCCAAGCGCAACCCGTGCCGTCATCGTGACAGTGATGCGCGGTGTGATTGCCGAGCTCGTTGCCGTCTTTCGCCGCTTGAGTCCAGGTCGCGCTGGTCGGGTTGTTGTTGCTCACGAGGTAGAAGGTGAGCGGCACTCCGGGCGCGTGCAGCGCGGCGTAGTTCGAGATCTGAGACGACAGCGCATCGTCGAACGTGAACGTTGCGGCCGACTTGAAGCCCGCCCAATTGAGCACCGTCAGATTGCCTGGCGTGCCGGAGGGTTTTGCGACGTTGCTGGTCGGCGGGATCGGCATGCCCGAGCGCTCGGGCGACGTGGTGTTTCCGGTGCCGGCTTGTCCCGAGCCGGCGCTGCCTGTCGTGCCACCGCTCGGCCCGCTGCCACCAGCGCTCATCCCGGCTACGCCGGTGTTTCCGCCGTTCGTGCTGCCCGCGTTCGAGTTGCCGCCCTGCGCGGAGCCGGCGTTGCCCGTCGTGCCACCGCTGCCACCGGCGCCGAACGAACCCCCGAAACTGGTTCCAGATCCACCGCTCGGGTTGCCGAAGCCAGCCGAGCCCGCGCTGCCGACTGCGGAGCCACCGGTGCTGACCGAGCCAGCCGCGTTCGTGCCCGTGCCCGCGGCGTTGCTCGAACCGCCCGAACTCGCGGCGCCGCTCGCCGTCCCGGCATAGGAGCCGTTCCCCGAGCCAGAAGTGCCGTTCACGGCGCTGTCGTCCGAGCCGCCGCTCGAACAAGCCGCGAGCGCACCGACGCACAAGGAAACCAACCAACCCAAATTAGACACGTGTCGCATCGCCCTCAACATTCCCGGATCCGCCCGAACTGATCTCGCGAACTTCAAGCGCTGAGATCTCGCCAACAATGAGGCGCTCGCCAAGTAACTAAGCTTACCTTTGGATTTGGGTTGGTTTGCCTGGTGCGGCTCAGCGTGCGCTGGAAAAACGGTGCACCATGCGGTGGCGATAGACTTCGCCGGGGCGCAAAATCACTTGCTCGCGCCAAGCGGGCACGTTGATCGCGTAAGGGAATTTCTGCGACTCGAGGCAGAAGCCGGCGTGGCGTTCGTAGCGCGCGCCTTTGCCGCCTTCGCTGCCGTCGAGGAATGAGCCGCAGTAAAACTGAAGCCCCGGCTGATCGGTTTCGAGGACTAGCGTGCGGCCGGATTTCGGATCGCGCACCCGCGCGGCCTCGCGCAGTTCGCCGGGCGCACCGAGCAGCACGAAGTTGTGATCGTAGCCCTGAGCGGAGCCGAGCTCGGCGAGGTCGCGGCCGATCGATTTGTAACGAGAGAAGTCGAGCGGCGTGCCCGCGGTCTGCTCGATGCGCTCGGGATCGACGTCGCCGATGCTGAACGCGTTAGAGCGCAGCAGGAGCTCGTGATCGAGCGTCGACCCGGAGTCGTGGCCGGCGAGGTTGAAGTAGCTGTGATGCGCCAAGTTGACGATCGTTACGCCGCGGGCTTCCGCCGACATTTCGACGCAGAACTCGTCCTCGTGCGTCAGTTGATAGGTGACGTGAACGTCGAGCTCGTTCGGATAGCCTTCTTCGCCGTCAGTCGAGAGGTACGCGAGCTCGAGCGCGGGCGCCTCAGCCAACAGGCTCGGCTTCGCTGTCCACACGACTTGGTTGAACGCGTGCACGCCACCGTGCAGGTGATTGGCGCCGTCGTTTTGCGCGAGCGAATGGGATTTGCCTTCGAGCTCGAAGCGCCCGTTGCGGATCCGATTCGCGACGCGCCCGACGATGCCGCCGAAGTACGCCTTGCTCGCGACGTATTGCTCGAGCGTGTCGAGCCCCAGCACGACATCCGCCAATTTGCCGCTGCGATCGGGCACGTGAAGTTCCGTGACCGTGGCGCCGTAGTTCGTGATTTTTAAGACCGAGCCGCGGCGGTTGCTCAGCGTGAACAGCGACACGTCGCGCCCGCCGACGCTCCCGAACTTCGCTGCTTCGATCGATCCGACCTCGGCGCGGCTTGGCATTGTTGCCTCGTAGCATCGTTTGCTCGTGCCGTATTCCGCGAAAGCCGCGCGTCTCGGGCGCGTCGCGACTACTCGCGGCCGCGTCGGACCAGCGCCGCACCTTGACGCGCTGCTCCCGCTTCGCGCACCGTGGTCGACGAATGGTCGATCTGGAACAACTCGAAGCGCGCTTCGTCGAGCGCTACGGCGAGCGGCCGCGGATTTTTTCCGCGCCGGGCCGCGTGAACCTGATCGGCGAACACACCGATTACAACGATGGCTTCGTGTTGCCGCTCGCGATCGAACGGCGCACTTTCGTCGCGGCTTCGCCGCGCAGCGACGGTCGGATCGTGGCTTTCTCGCAAAACCTAGGCAGCGCGATCGAATTCGAGCTCGCGTCACCCGGGCCGAAGCGCCAAGGCTCGTGGCGCGATTACGTCGAAGGCACGGCGCAAGCGCTGTTGAATTCGGGCTTCGCCGTCGCGGGTGCGAATTTGCTGATCGACAGCGAGCTGCCGGCGGGCGCGGGGCTATCGGCTTCCGCGGCACTCGAACTCGCGGTCGGTTTCGCCTTGGTCTGTCTCGCCGGCAATCCGAGCCCGGATCGCGTGAAGCTCGCGCTGGCCGGGCAAGCCGCGGAACACACCTACGTGGGCACGATGTGCGGGATCATGGATCAATACGTAGTTGCGCTCGGCCAAGCCGAGCACGCGCTCTTGATCGATTGCCGTTCGCTCGAGTTCAGGCTGGTTCCGCTCGAGCTCGGCAGCGCGTGTCTCTTGATCTGCGATACCGAGGTGAAGCACGAGCTTTCGTCTTCGGCATACAACGAGCGACGGCGTCAATGCGAAGCAGGTGTCGCGCTGCTCGCGCGTTCGCTGCCACACGTGTGCGCGTTACGGGACGTGAGCATGGCCGAGCTCGAACGCGCGGCGCCGCAGTTGCCGGCGCTGGTCGCCAAGCGCTGTCAGCACGTGGTCGGCGAAAACGCGCGCACGCTCGCCGCCGCGGAGCTGCTTCACGCCGGCCGCCTCGTCGAGCTCGGCGCGTTGATGTACGAATCACACGCCTCGCTGCGCGACGACTATGAAGTGAGCTGCCCCGAGCTCGACGAATGCGTCGCCGCGGCGAGCGAGGAATTGGGCGTGTACGGTTCACGCATGACCGGCGGCGGCTTCGGCGGTTGCACCGTGACGCTGCTCGAGCGAGCGGCGCTCGAGCGCGTGAAAAGCGCGATCGCTCGACGCTTTGCGGCGCGCTTCGGCAAAGCTCCCGCGTTTCTCGTCACCAAGGCAAGCGCCGGCGTTCGCGAAGCTTAGAGCTCAGTCCTAAAACCCTCGCAGTCGCCGCGGCCCGACATTTTGTGCGATTCTGCGCGCCATGCGCCAAGTCTGGATCAGCAAAGCCGGCCCCCCGAGCGTGCTCGTCGTCAAAGAGGCGAAGGACCCCGAGGCGGGCGCGGGCGAGGTGCGTGTGCGCGTCCGCGCGAGTGGTATCAACTTCGCGGATTTGATGGCGCGCGTCGGGTTGTATCCGGACGCGCCGAAGTTGCCGTGCGTGGTGGGCTATGAAATCTCCGGCGTGATCGACCAACTCGGCGCTGGCATCACGGACCTTTCGGTCGGCGATCGCGTGGGCGCGATGTGCCGCTTCGGCGGCTACAGCGACGTCGTGGTGCTGCCGCGGATTCAAGTCTTTCGCATGCCCGAGCGCATGAGCTTCGAAGAAGCCGCGGCGTTTCCCGTGGTCTACGGCACCGCGCACAATATGATGCTCTTCACCGGCAATCTGCGGCCAAAATCGACGATTTTGATTCACTCCGCGGCCGGCGGCGTCGGGCTCGCCGCGATTCAAATCGCAAAGACGCGAGAGTGCACGATCATCGGGGTCGCTTCGGCTTCGAAACACGAATTTTTGAAGCAGCAAGGCTGCACGCATACGCTCGATTCGAATGGCGACTACGCCAAAGCAGCTCGGCGCATCGTCGGCGACCGAGGCGTCGATTTGATTTTGGATCCCGTGGGCGGCAAATCTTGGTCGGAGGGTTACGATTTGCTCGCTCCGTGCGGCCGCTTGGTTTTTTTCGGGCTGTCTGCGGCGATCTCGGGTCAAACGCGGAATATGCTGCATGCCGCGACGCAGCTGTTCTTTTCGGCCAAAAAATGGGGACCGATGCAGCTCATGGGTGACAACAAAACCATCGGCGGCACCAACATGGCCCATTTGTTCAATCGTCCGGATTTACTCGAGCCGCAATTCAAGTCCCTGCTCGAAATGTACGAGCGCGGCGAGCTAGCGCCGCACGTCGATCGCAGCTTTCGCTTCGACGAAGCCGCCGCGGCGCACGCCTACATTCACGAGCGTAAAGCCAAGGGCAAAGTCTTGCTCGTGCCGTGAATCACGGCAAAGTCGCCGGGCCGCCGAGCGAGCCGCAGCTCGGCTGACAGCCACCGTCGATGTCGATCGAGTTGGGCGGATCGCAACTCGTGGTGTCGCCCGCGGGTTTGCTTTCGTCGGGCGCGTAGTCGGCTATTGTCGTAAGCAATGGCGCGCGACGAAACGGCGCAGCGTCGAGCCGCGCTCTTCGTCGTAGTAGCGCTGGGCAGCTTGCGTGAGTTGTATTGAGCACGCGAAGTAGGAGCAGAACGCACAGCGGACCGGCTCACGAATTCGCAAGCACGAGAATTTTCTTCAACCCGCATGGGTGATTCTCGCGCACTCCCTCATTGAATCGACAAACATCGAGTTTCAGAACGAATCGGGGAAAAAAACGGACGCTTGCGGCTATTGCGCAGCGGAGAAAAAGACACATGGTCAATCGAGCCCGAGTCACACGCGTCGCAGTCGGCGTCTCTCTATTCATGTTCGGGGGCGCCGTGATTCAGGCGTGCGGCTCGAGCTCGAGTTCGGGCCCAAATATCGGCGCCGGCGCCGCGAACTCGAACGCTGGCAACGCCGGTTCGACGAACGGCGCGGCCGGCAGCGGCGTCGCGACTGGCGGGCAGGGGACAGCCGGGATCTCGAGTAGTGCCGGACAGAGCGCGAGCGCCGGCCACTCGAGTGGCGTCGCCGGCAGCGCGACGAGCGGCGGCAGTGCGAACGGCGGCAGTGCGAACGGCGGCAGTGCGAACGGCGGCGTATCGAACGCGGGCAACTCGGGCAGTGGCGGATCCGCGGGATCGCCCGTGATGACCCATTCGGGTCAATGTATTTATCCGCCGCAAGCTTCCGAGCGCAAAGCGCCGCCGTTCACGCTGCCGGCGCCGGCGAATCCGGCCGGTTTGATTTTGCGCTTGATGAACAATTGTCCGCAGAACTTGTGGGTGCACGCGAACGGTATTCCGAGCGGTGTGGTCGAACTCCCGGGCAGGCAAGCGGG
>DASYCL010000738.1:0-4020 GCA_036500245.1 Polyangiaceae bacterium
AGCCGAGTGGGACGCATTTCGCATCGCGCAAGAGCTCGGCCGTTTCGGCATCGACTACGGCGAGCAAGATAATCCGCATGAAGCAGCGCTCGATCGCCGCGCGGTGTCGTGGAACAAGGGCTGCTACTTGGGACAAGAAGTCGTGTGCATGCAAGACATGCGCGGCAAGCTGAAGCGACGCTTGGTGGCGCTCCAGCTGGACTCGGCGGAGCTCCCGCCTGCCGGCGCGGAGGTTACGGCCGGCACACGCGGCGAGCCGGAAGCCGTCGGTGAAGTGACGAGCTCTGCCTTGAATCCGCTGACCGGCAAAGCGGTCGCGCTCGCGCGCGTCAAAAGTCCGTATTTCGAGCGCCAGCAGCCGCTTTCGCTGGGCGGCAAAAACGCAGTGTTTGTCGAGCAGATGCCAGCCGAATGAGGTAAGTTCGGAGCTCGATGAGCTCTGACGCAGGCAAAGGTTTGATCCACTCGAGTCGCTTCACCGAAAGCGGGCTGCGCGTCGCCGAAGACGTGCTCGGCTTGGTCGAAAAGACGCCGCTGGTGCGGCTCGCGCGGCTCTCTCCGCCCGGCGGCGCGACGGTGTGGGGCAAAGCCGAGTTCGTCAACCCCGCGGGCAGCGTCAAGGATCGCCCCGCCTTGTCGATGATCCTCGCGGCCGAGAAATCCGGGGAGCTCAAAGCGGGCGCGACACTCGTCGAAGCTACGAGCGGCAATACCGGCATCAGTTTGGCGATGATCGCGGCCGTGCGCGGTTATCGCTGCTTGCTCGTGATGCCCGAAGACATGAGCCTCGAGCGGCGCTATATCTTGCGCGCGTACGGCGCCGAGATCGTGCTCACTCCTGCGGGTGACGGCATGTCAGGCGCAGTGAGCAAAGCGATGCGCTTGCTCGAAGACACGCCCGGCGCGTTCATGCCGAGCCAATTCGAAAACCCGGCCAACCCGGCTAGCCACGAGAGTGGCACTGCGCTCGAAATCCTGGAGCAAACCGGTAACTCGATCGCGGCGTTCGTTTCCGGCGTTGGCACGGGCGGCACGATCACTGGTGTCGGCCGCACGCTGAAAAATCGCTTGGGCAGTTCGGTCAAAGTGTTCGCGGTCGAACCGGCGAACAGCGCGGTGCTTTCGGGAAAGCCCGCCGGCATGCACGGCATTCAGGGCCTCGGCGCGGGCTTCGTGCCCGCGATCCTCGATCGCTCGGTGATCGACAAGATCTTGGAAGTGACGGACGTCGCAGCCGAGCGCATGGCGCGCCGGCTGGCGCGCGAAGAGGGCCTCTTGGTCGGACCTTCGTCGGGTGCGAACGTGCACGCGGCGTGCGAAGTGGCGGCGCAACTCAAAGGCGGCAACGTCGTCACGATTTTGTGCGACTCGGGTGAGCGCTATTTGTTCTGAGCGCCGTGCCGGTTACTTGCCGCTGAACTTCGGCGCTCGCTTTTCGGCCCAGGCCGCGACGCCTTCGCGAAAGTCGTGGGATTTGAGCAGCGCGCTCTGTTCGCGCTTTTCTCGCTCGAGCGCGTCCTTGAGCGAGCTGCTGGCGGATTCGCGCACCGCGCGTTTGATCGCGGCGAGTGCGAGAGGCGGGCCTTCGGCGAGCGCGGCCGCGAGTTTCTTCGCCTCGGGAAGCACGCGCTCGGCAGATGTCACGCGATTGGCAATACCGAGCCCGCGTGCCAACTCGGCGTCGATGCGCGTCCCCAACAACAAAAATTCCAACGCGCGGCCCATGCCCACCAAGCGCTGCAACCAGAAGCTCCCGCCGCCGTCCGGCATCAAGCCGATCGCGACGAATTTTTCTTGGATGTACGCATTCTCGGCGAGCACGCGTAGATCGCAGGCGAGCGCCAGATCCGCGCCGAAACCGACCGCAGGCCCGCTGACAGCGGCGATGATCGGTTGCTCCGCGTTGACGATCGCGTGAATCACGGTGTGAAACGCCGCGATGCGCGGACCGAGCTCAGTGCACGTATCGAGCTCGGCGATCGCGCCTTTGAGATCGGCGCCGGAGCAAAACGCGTCGCCCGCACCGGTGAGTACCACCGCGCGCACGCGGAAATCCGCGGTCACTTCGTCGAGCCGGGCGCTGAGCTCGGCGAGTAGCTCGGGGTCGAGCGCATTGCGCGTGTCGGGGCGATTCAGCGTGAGCGTCGCGACCGCGCCCTCACGTTCGACGAGCAACACCGATTCCATGATTTCGATGCTAGCACCCACGCGAGAACCGCATAAATGCGGGCGGAAATCGGCAGCCGCGCGCTTCTGTGCATGCTAGTTGTGAGCGGCGTCCTGGCGCTCAAATCCCATGAATCGTTCATTTCCGATCCCGCCGCCCTTACCGCTTTCCGAACAACGCGGGCAAACCTACCCGAGCTTGGTCGCGCTGATGCAGCGATTGCTGGGCGAAGGCGGCTGCCCCTGGGATCGCGAGCAAGACATGAAGTCGCTGCGTCGCTACGTGCTCGAGGAGGCGTGCGAAGTGATCGATGCGATCGACGAAGGCGATCCGCGCCACTTGCAAGAAGAACTCGGCGACCTCGCGCTGCAAGTCGTATTCTTGGGTGAGCTCGCGCGCCGCACCGCGGGCTTCGGCCCGGATGATGTGGTGCGCGGCATCGTCGAGAAGCTCGTGCGCCGGCACCCACACGTGTTCGGCGACCAGAAGGTGAGCGGCAGCGAAGAAGTCTTACAAAATTGGGAATTGATCAAAGCACAAGAAAACAAAGATCGCGGCGTGCTCGACGGAGTGCCGCACTCGTTGCCTGCCTTGTACCGCGCGCAGCGCATGAGTGAAAAGGTGAGCCGCGTCGGCTTCGATTGGCCGGACGGAACCGGCTCGCGTGCAAAGGTCGCCGAAGAATTGGCCGAGGTCGACGAAGCGATCGCGGGCGCAGACGCCGAGCGCATCGAAGACGAGCTCGGGGATCTTTTGTTTTCGCTCGTGAACCTAGCGCGCCACCACGGCGTGGATGCGGAGATGGCGCTGCGCAAAACTTCGGATCGCTTTGCGCGCCGCTTCTCGTACGTAGAAAAGTGCGTCAAGGAGCAACACGGTGGCTGGCCGCGCGGCACCGATGGTAAGCCGACGGTCGGCCTTTCGCTCGAGGTTCTGGATGAGTACTGGAACGAAGCCAAGCGGAGCGGCGCTTGATTCACGACGATCCGATCGGCCGCTTCCCCGAGGAGTGGCAAGAGACGATTGCAGAGCTCGGCGAACGCGCATTCCGCGCCAAACAGCTATTCAAATGGCTGCATCAACGCGGCGAGTTCGAGCTGGAAAAGATGAGCGATCTGAGCGTGCCATTTCGCGCGCGGCTGGCGGAACACGGCGTGGTGCCGCCATTTCGCGTCGAGCACGTGCACGAGTCGCGGGACGGCACGCGCAAACTGGTGCTCGAAGCGAACGACGGCGCGCGCGTCGAGAGCGTGATCATTCCGATGACCGATCTCGCGACGGATGCGGATGCGGGTGCCGCACCCACCGACGAGGAGGACGACGAAGACACGAGCGGTCCGCGGTCGCCGCGGGTGACGCTTTGCATCTCCACGCAGTTCGGCTGCGCGATGGGCTGCGTGTTCTGCGCCAGCGGCCAAGCCGGGTTAGTCCGCGGGCTCCGCGCGTCCGAAATCGTGAGCCAGGTTTATTTGGCCAAGCGCTACTTGCGCGAGGACGAGCAGCTCGGAAATCTGGTGTTCATGGGCATGGGCGAGCCGCTCCACCACTACGACGAAACGCTGCGCGCGCTGCGTTTGCTCACGCACCCGGACGGTCTCGGCATGAGCCCGCGCCGGATCACGGTGAGCACGGTGGGCTTGATTCCGGGGATCGAGCGGCTGGGTCTGGATTTTGCCGGAAAAATTGGGCTCGCTATTTCCGTGCACGCGCCGAACGACGCGACGCGTGATCGCATCATTCCGATGAATCGTCGTTATCCGCTCAAGGATTTGATGCAGGCGCTGCGCGCCTATCCGTTGCCCAAACGCCGCCGCATCACCATCGAGTACACGCTAATCGACGGCGTGAACGAC
>DASYCL010000739.1:0-13847 GCA_036500245.1 Polyangiaceae bacterium
GCTCGGCGCTTCCGACTACGTGACGAAGCCGTTCGACGACGAAGAGCTGCTCGCGCGCGTTCGCGTGCACTATCGACTGAAGATTTTACAAGACGAGCTGCGCGAAGCGAACAAGCGTCTGGAAGCACTGGCGGATACCGACGGACTGACCGGGCTCTACAATCGTCGCTACTTCGACGCGCTGCTGTTGCGCGAGCTGCAGCGCACCGCACGCTACAAGACCCCAATCGGCGTCGCGCTGATCGACATCGATCATTTCAAATACGTGAACGACACCTTCGGCCATCCGATGGGCGACGAAGTACTGCGCAATATCGCCAAGCTCGTGACCGCAGGCGTGCGCGTGACGGATTGCGCCGCCCGCTACGGCGGTGAAGAAATCGCGATCGTGTTCACCCAGACCAGCGCGCAAGGCGTGGCCGAAGTGACCGAGCGATTGCGGCACACGATCGAGCAATTCGCGCACGTTTACGAAGGGCACACCGTGAAGCGTACCGCGAGCATCGGCGTTGGTCTGATCGACGGCAAAGGCGTGCCGCTCACGCCGAAGGAGTTGGTCGAACGCGCCGATCGCGCGCTCTATCAAGCCAAGCGCGGTGGCCGCAATCGCATCGTCAATTGGACGCCCGAGCTCGACTCCGATCCGAGCCTCGGCGAACACCGACCCGAGCCGGCGGCGGACAAGCGCGCGATCACCGAACCACCAGCGCCGCGATGATGTCGCCACAGCGACTAAGACTTGGCGTTCGCGCCGAGTACGCGGCGCGCCAAAATCTCATCCAATGAAAATGCGCCCGGCCCGATCACGAGCAACATGACCAGCACGCACAAGTAAGTGAATTCATCTGCTCCGACCAGATCGAAGACGCCGTGAATGTCGGGCAACTTCGCGGTCAAGATCGCAACGATCATGCTGACGATCAGCGGCACGGTCGCGAGTCGCGTGCACAAGCCGATCACGAGCAAGCCGCCACAAATCAATTCGCTGTAACCCACGACGACGGCGTTCAGCCCGGGCGCCGGAATACCGAGCTTGATGAAAAACTGCGTTACCTTGTCCAAGCTGTGCACCTTGCCCCAGCCCGTCGACAAGAACAAAAGCCCGACTGCCAAGCGTCCGAGCAGCGGCGCGAGCCATGCTACTCGTTCGAGCGGTTTGAGCGCGAGCGCGCGATACTTCAGCAAGGCATCGTTCGACATTTGACTTCCACTTTCCCACTCTTCTCAGGCGCCGGTCTACTCGCTTGTGCGTTTTCCACGCTCGATTGCGCGCCGCACTCGTCGACGGCTCTGGCACTGTCAGGAGCAGTACGCGCGCAGGCGCCCGCGGTTACCGTCGCGAGAGCGAGCGCGAATCCCGCCTGGCGCTATGACGTGCGGCTCGAGTCCGGCCGCGAGCTCGCGGTCGACGCGAACTTCGACGCGACCAGCGACGAAGTGTTCGCGGTCGACGAAGCCAGCCAGCGCTTCGTGCAAAAAGTGGAAATCGCCGAAGGCGCAAACTTCGTCGCTGCAGAGCGGCGTGGGCCGGGCTTTCACGTGTCGTGTCGCGCGGGCTGCCGCGTGCGCTACCGCTTCGCGCTCGCCGAAGCCGCAAACGCCTTGCACGACATCGACAGCGCGATTGCTGCAGGCGACGCGTTGATGGCGCCTCCGTCGACTTGGCTCTTGTCACCGCTCAACCCAGTGCCGGGCGGCTTGCTGCAATTTCACGTCGATCCCGGCGCAAATGGCCACTTCGCGTGCGGATTTCGGCGCGCCGACAACGGCGCTCCGGACACATTCGAGATGCCTACGGGCGAGCTCGATGAGTCGAGCTTCACTGCGCTCGGCGCAATTCACGTCGCCGAAGTTCGCGCCGGAGACACCACGGTGCGCCTCGCCGTCGCGCCCCAAGGTTTGGCACTGACCGAAGCCGAAGCCGAAGCTTGGCTTGGCGCGTCCGCGGGCGCGGTCGCGAAATATTACTTGGGCCATCTGCCGGCGCGGCACGCGCTGGTCGTGATCATGCAAGGGTCGGCCAGTTCGACGCGCGGTGAAACGCTCGGCGGCGGAGGACCCGCCGTCTTGGTGCGCGCAGGTGATTCGGTTAACGCGAATACGACTCGCGACGACTGGATCGTCGTGCACGAGCTGCTTCACGCCAATTTTCCGGATCTCGGCCGGCCGCACGCGTGGCTGAGCGAAGGCCTCGCGACGTACATCGAGCCCATCGCGCGCGCCCGCATCGGCCAGGTCGATGACCAAAAATTCTGGCGCGATTTAATCGAGGGTTTGCCGCAAGGTTTGCCCGAAGCCGGCGATCAGGGCCTCGAGAACACGCACACTTGGGGCCGCACGTATTGGGGTGGCGCGCTCTATTGCTTGCTCGCGGATGTGACGATTCGCGAGCGCACGAACAACGCGCGCTCCCTCGACGACGTGATTCGCTGGATCGGAAAAACCGGCGATGTCGACGACGTGCATTGGGAAATGCAGCGCTTCATCGCGGCCGGACAGCAAGCAACGGGCACCGAGGTGCTGCGCGAGCTGTACGAGTCCTTGGCGGAAAAGCCGGGAGCCGTGAATCTTTCCGAGCTGTTTACGCGGCTCGGCGTGCGTTTGGAAAGCAGCGTGGTCAGTTTCGATGACGCGGCGCCGCTCGCGAAAATTCGCCGATCCATCACGGCCCGTTGACCGAATCGCTGCGCTCGTTCGATCGACGGTAACCGTTTGGTTCGATCTGAATACGGAAGACAGTCGTAGGTTTGTCGGTGCTCACGGTTGACCGGAGTTGCGGGTTAGCGGAAGTATCCGTGCCACTCGCAGCACCTCGGCCGTGAAACGCCGCGGACTACGAGGCCGCGTGCGCCTTGCGCATTCGGATTCGCTAACTTCACAAGGGAATAGCAATGAATCTCACCAACACTCTGATGGCTGCTGCGGTTACTGGCATCATGGCGGGCGCGGTGGCCTGTGGCGGCTCGACGCCTCCGGCGGCTGCGCCGGATTCGGCGGCTGCTCCGGCTGCTCCGGCCGCTGATGCGGCGGGTGCGGCTGCTCCTGCCGGCGACACCGCGGACGCCGCCGGCGCGAAGCACGACTGCAAAGGCAAGAACGCATGCAAAGGCCAAGGCGGCTGCAAAACGGACTCGCACGGCTGCAAAGGCCAGAACGACTGCAAGGGTAAGGGCGGCTGCAAGGGCTGAGCCTTTGACCGCGGTGCGCTACGCTTGCGCTTGCTGCGAGCGTAGCGCCTCTCGCATTCTTTCCGATGTCGAATCGCTTCGGGCTCCCCAATCTCGGGATCGGCCTCGGCCTCAGGACGGTGCACTACTCGAGCATCCTCCAAGGGCAGCCGAAGGTGGATTGGTTCGAGATCCTGAGCGAGAATTACATGCGGACGGAAGGCCGTCCGCTCGATTTCTTGGACGCAATCGCCGAGCGTTACCCCATCGTGATGCACGGCGTGTCGCTCTCGATTGGATCGACCGATCCGCTAGATCGCCAGTACTTGAGTGAGCTTCGCGCGCTCCGCGATCGCACGAAAGCGCGCTGGGTATCCGATCATTTGTGCTGGACCGGCGTGAGCGGCAAGAACACGCACGATCTCTTGCCGCTGCCGTACACCGAGGCGGCGCTCGCGCACGTGATCGAGCGCACGCGCGAAGTGCAGGATTTTCTGGGCGCGCCGCTCGCGCTCGAGAATCCGTCGAGCTACGCGCAATTTGCCAGCGACACCATGCCGGAGTGGGAATTTCTCGGTCGGCTCGCCGAAGAAGCCGACTCGGCACTCTTGCTCGACGTGAACAACGTCTACGTTTCGAGCCGAAATCACGGCTTCGATCCGCTCGCATATTTGCGCCGCATGCCGTTCGATCGCGTCGTGCAATGCCACGTCGCCGGTCACACCGATCACGGCACGCACATCATCGATTCGCACATCGGTCCGGTGATCGATCCCGTGTGGGAGCTTTTGGGCGAAGCGCATCGGCGTGCGAACGGCGTTTCGGTGCTGCTCGAGTGGGACGCCGAAATCCCGAGCTTCGCCGAGACGCACGCCGAAGCGTTGCGCGCGCGACAATTCATCGGAGCTGTCTCGTGAGCGACGTCGAGCGCCAAATCACCGCGGACGCGCTCGGGTTGCATGAGCGCGCGAGTGCGACCCCGACGCGTGACGGCGCGGAACGCGACGCGAAGCACGGCGCGGCGCCGGAATGGACGCGCGGCGAGCTCACGCTGCGCGCCCAGCAAGAGTGGTTTGCGGCCGTCGTCAGCACGCCCGAAGCGCAAGCCGCGCCGATCGACGAGGCTTCCGCGTCACGTTTGGTCTCGCCGAGTCAGACGCTGAGCTCGCTCGAACGCATCGAAATATACCGCAGGGGTTATCACGCGCGCTTGATCGAGTGCTTGGCCGACGATTATCCGGTCCTCGCGCACGCGCTCGCTGACGAAGCGTTCGAAGCTTTGTGCCGCAAGTACATCGCGCGTTTTCCTTCGCGCGGACCAAGCCTCAACTACTTCGGACGTCAGATGGCAGAGCTGTGCCGCTCGGAAGCGTCTTTGCCGGCATTTTGCGCGGATCTTGCGACGCTCGAATGGGCGATCGTGCTCGGCATTCACGCGCCGACCGCGCCTGCCTTGGGCTTCGAGGATTTGGCGCAAGTGCCGCCCGAGCGCTGGCCCGGCGCGCGCTTCAAGGCCAATCCGTCGCTTTCGGTTTTGAGTCTTAACTATCCGGTCAATGTTTACTTGCAGTCGTTTCGCGACGGTCGACCGACAATCGCGCCCGAAGCGGCGAAGAACGTCGTGGCCGTGTATCGAACGGGCAAGGCCGTGTGGCGGCTCGAGCTCGATCCCGCGCTAGTCACGCTCGTTCAAGCGCTGGTCGACGGCGCGACGCTCGGCGCAGCGCTCGAAAGCGTGGAAAAGTTGCTCGCTGATCGCACCGAACAAGAAGCTGCCGCGCTGGTGTCGACCTGCTTTCGTCATGCGGTTTCGAGCGGGCTGTTTTCGACACTCATGCTCTGATTTCATCTCGGTCAGGGGGAATGTAGGCGGTGCGGCGCGCGTAAGACGCGTGCTAGACAATGCTCGTTCGAGAGGTTTGGGCTTTTTGGGGAGATGACTCATGCGCTTTGAAACGAAGCTCGGTCGCGGATTGCCACTGTTTTGTTGGTTGTTCATCGCCTGCGGCTCGTCCAATTCGGGGTCAGGCAATCAGGCCGGAGCAGCGGGATTCGGCGCGAGCTCGAGTGCCGGCGCCGGCGGAGCCTCGGGCGGATCGAGCGCCGGAGCCGCGAGCAACGCTGGGACGACCGGCAGCGCCGGGACTTCGAGTGCTGGCACTAGTTCTAGTGCGGGGGCGAGTTCGAGCGCAGGTGCTGGCGGCCAGCCGCTGTCGGACGTCGGGCCACAACAGCAAGCGAGCAAGCTCGACGTGCTGTTCGTGGTCGATAACTCGGTGGGTATGGCTCAAAAGCAGGCAATCCTCGCCTCGAGCGTGCCGTCGTTCGTGAGCGCGCTCGCGAAGACGACGAGCGACATTCACCTCGGCGTGGTCACGACCAGCATCGGCAACCACGGCGGGACGGTCTGCACGCCGACCACCAGCGCGCCGCAAGTCGACGATCAGGCTCAGCTCCTGCCAAGCAAACGCAGCGGCGTCGCGAGCTACATGAACTCCGGCTTTCTCGCCTACGATTCGACGGGCAAGTCTGGCGAAACCGACGCCACGCAGATCGGCAACGAACTGTCGACGATCATCACGGCCGCCGGCGAGCACGGCTGTGGTTACGAAGCCCCGCTCGAAGCGATGTATCGCTTTTTGATCGATCCCGAGCCGCCGATCTCGATTGCGACGGTACAGAGCGAAAGCGCGTCGACCGGAGTGAACAGCACCTTGCTCGCGCAGCGGAGCTCGTTTTTGCGCCCGGATTCGGCCGTGGCGATCGTGATTTTGACTGACGAAAACGATTGCTCGATCGAGGACGACGGAGAGGGCTGGTTCGTCGCGCAAGCGATGACGCCGATGCCGCGCGCCGCGAGCGCGTGCGATACGGATCCGAACAGCGCTTGCTGTCGATCTTGCCTCCAGGTCGAGTCTCAGCCGCCGGCCGGCTGCACATCTCTCGCATCGGATGCGAACTGCCAGAACGTCGGTGCTCAGGGCTACGCCGCGTGGGACTTCGCGCACGATTCGCTCAACCTGCGCTGCTTCGATCAAAAGCAACGTTTCGGTTTCGATTTACTGTATCCGATCAATCGCTACGCGGTCGGCCTGACCAACGCATCGGTGGTCAATCGCGAGGGCGCGCTCGTGCCGAATCCGCTCTTGGTGGGGCGCTCGCCGAGTTTGGTCAGCTTGTCCGTGATTGTCGGCGTGCCGTGGCAAGATCTCGCCACGGCCGACAGTTTGAACTCCGCGTCGCTCAGCTACATGTCCGGCGAGGATCTCGCGAGCAAAGCGCGCTGGCCGGTCGTGATCGGGGATCCCGGTAGTTACACGGCACCGACTGATCCATTCATGACCGAGTCGATCGAACCGCGCTCGGGTACGAACCCGATCGCCAGCGTCTCGATCTCGACGGCGAATTCGCAGAACCCGCAAGCCAACTCAATCAACGGCCACGAGCAGAACGTTCCGAACAACGACGATCTGCAATACGCCTGCATCTTCCAGCTTCAGACGCCGAGCGTGTGCGTAAACGGCGACCCTGAATGCGAATGCTCCGCATCACTGAGCGGCGACACAAGCGTGGTCACGCAGACAAATAGTCCGGTCTGCCAGCCGCCCGCCGGCGGCGCTGCGAGCACGACGCAATACTTCGGCAAGAGCTACCCCGGCATCCGTGAGCTCACGCTGGCGCAAATGCTCGGAGACCGCGCCGCGCCAGCCTCGATTTGCCCGAAAACACTCGGCGCGACGACGGATCCGAACTTCGGCTACGAGCCGGCGCTCGCGTCCCTAGCGAGCCGCGTCGCAGCCACTCTGAAATCGCCCTAGTTTTTTTGGGGGGTGCCTAGCGCGTCGGGACGAGTCGATGGAGCGTCGCTTCGTCCCGATGCTCCATCGCGTGTTCGGCTTCGAGGCTCACGCGGTCGCGGCCAATCGTCGCGAACGCGAGCGTGCGCTCGCCTTTGCGAAACGCGAGCGCGCAATCGAGGTCGTCGATGCTGCCCGCGACGTCGATGCGATCCCAGGATTCGGCGTGGCCGAGGTACGAAATCGTCGTGTCGTAGTGCGCGCTCCAAAAGAAGGGCACGGCATCGAATGGCTGCTCGTGCCCGAGCATGTTGAGCGCCGCGGTTTCGCCTTGGCGCGTGGCCACGACCCAATGCTCGACGCGGATTTTGTCGCCGCTCTGCGCACTCGGAAAACGCGCGACGTCACCGGCCGCAAATACGTCCGGCGCGTTCGTGCGCAGAAACTGATCGACGCTGATGCCGCGATCGACCGCGATTCCCGAAGCTTCTGCGAGCTCCAGCGCGGGCCGCACGCCGATTCCGAACACGACCAAGTCGGCTTCGAGCTCGGTGCCGTCTTCGAGCTTGACCGAGCGCGCGCTGATCGCCGATGGCCGCGTGCCGAGCCGGAACGCGACGCCGCGTGACTCATGCAGCTTCTGCACGGCACGACCGAGCGATTCACCGAGCACGCGCCCGAGCGGCACCGCGTCCGGCGCGACGACCGTGACTTCGATTTTGCGCGTGCGGAGCGACGCCGCCACTTCGAGCCCGATGAAGCCCGCGCCGATCACCACCGCGCGCTTCGCGCCCGCACTCTTTTCGATAATACGCCCGCTATCCGCAAGCGTGCGCAGCGTAAAGACATGCGGCAGCTCCGCGCCCGGAATGCTCGGCGCGATCGGCGTGGCGCCGGTCGTGAGCAAGAGCGCGCCGTAAGCGAGCTTCTCTCCGCCCGCGAGCTCCACGAGCTTCGCTTTCGTGTCGACGCGTTCGGCACGCACGCCCTGGCGAAGCTCGATCTTTTGCTCTGCATAGAACTCCGCGGGCCGCAGCGGGATCCACTCTTCCGGCGCGTTGCCCGCCAAATAATCCTTCGACAAATTCGGGCGATCGACGGGCTGCGAGTCTTCGGCCCCGATCAGCGTGAGCTTTCCCGAGTAGCCGGCGCGGCGCAATTTCTCCGCCGCGGAGTTGCCCGCTGGGCCCGCGCCGACGATCACGATCGAGCTGGGTTCGCGCGGGTTTGCGGGCGCGGCCTTCGGTTCGCGCTTGCCGAGGACGTACAGCTTGCCGCCGCGCTCTTCGACGTTGAAACACGCGATCGGATCGCGTCCCGGCGCGCGCTCTGCGGCGCCGCTCTCGAGCGAGAAGCAGGCGTGATGCCACGGGCAGCGCACGGTTTCGCCGACCAAAATTCCGTCCGCGAGTGGGCCGCCGTAGTGCGTGCAATGCGCGCCGACAGCGAACACTTTTTGCGCAGAGCGCGCGAGCAACACCGCTTCGCCGCCCGAGTGCCCGACCAACATTTGACCTTCGCCGAGCTCGCTCGACGAAACGCCCGCGCTCAAATCCGGACCGGTGAGTTCTTGGCTTCCTGACATGCCTGTCTCCTCAGCTTCGCTTGGACTACCCGGCGCAGCATGCCCGAAGGCGCGCGAAAGGGCAGCTCGGATGAGCTTCCTCGCGACTCTTCCGGCAATCGAGTCGGCTGTGGCGCTTTCGTTCCGCGTTCCGCGCGAAAAAACGCGACGCGGTTTCTTCTGGGGTTAAGCCTTGCGCTCGCGTTCCGGCGCTTCGGGCGCCGGGTGCACGCGGACGACGCCGTGCTCTTGCAAGATGCGGAGCTTCGTCCGGGTCGCGGCCGGCAAGCGCTCGTAGTCGCTCTCGGTGACCTCGTTCGGTCCGCGCTGAATCGCAACGCCATCGGCTGCGTGAAAGTGCTCAGTTGACTCAATCAGCATGACGCCACCGCGCGTGCCTGCGCTCCCAACCATACGGTCCAACGCGGACGCGACTTGAGTGCCGACACTTGCCGAGTAGAACCAATGAGCGCAGCGCGGTCTTCCCGCCCGGCACTGGTACTGTTCCCGCAAAAAGAACCGACGCTCACGTTTCTCTAGTGTTCGTTCGCGCGCAAAATCGTTTGAAAAAAGACATGGCGACGAGCGCGAAGGTTCGTGCGGCTGAAAAGTTCTTCGCCCCAAGCACGACCGAGGTTCGGAACGAGCACTTTGCAACTCATCCGAGTTCGCTCATCCAGCCGAGCGCGAATAAATCGCCGCGCTGGTCAAGGCCAGAGCAGGCAGGTTTCGTTCGTCAAGGTTCCGAATTTTGCGCACTGAAACGAATCGCGCGAGCTTCGAACTCGGCTTCGCTCAGCCCCGGAGCGCGCGCAAAGAAGGCCGCGAAACGCTCGGCCAGCGCCGTAATGGTGAGGCTGGGGTTCACTGCCAGATTGCCTGGGATCACGCTGCCGTCACAGACGTAAACTCCGGGATAGCCGAATAGCTCGTGGCGCTCGTCGATCACGCCGTTCTCTGCGCTCTTGCCGATGCAGCAGCCGCCCAAGATGTGCGCCGTCGCGGGTGTTCGCAATAGCACCTCCGAGATCACGTTTTGAGGTTCGCCCGCGAGTTCCTCGGCCAGGATCTCGGCCGCTTCTTGTGCGATCGGCAAATAGCTCGGCACGCTCTGTGTCGTCGAGGTGTCCGCGAGCTTCGGCGTGAATAGCGAACGCTTGAGCCGCAGGCGCAAATGCTGATCGACCGATTGCATCACGAGCAAGATGACCGTGCTCTTGGCCCAATCGCGCACGCGCCAAAGTTTGAGCATGCGCGGCAGGCGCGCGAAAATCCGCGCGATCATCTTGAGCGGACGCGTGAACGCAGAGCCGTTCGGCGTGAGCGGCACGCCGAGCAAACGCATCGCGCCCGAGCCGCTCGGGTAGCGCACCCCTTCGATTTTGGTCAGTGAGTTCGGGTGAAACGCAGCGCCGATCGCGATGCCGCGCGCGAGATCGCGATGTGCGTCGAAGCTCGTCGCGCCGAGCAGGCTTTCGCCGTTCGTGCGCACGAAATCGCCGAGCCGCGGCGAGACATTCGGCAGCGTGCGGTAGTGATCGCGATTCTTCAGAAGCAGCTCGACCGTGCCGAGTACGCCGGCCGCGAGGATCACGCGCTTGGCTGAAAAGAGTGGCCCCAAGCTCGAAAATAGCGCGGTCGTGGAGCGTGTCTCGAGTTCATAGGAATCACCCTTTGGGGTGATGCGCGTCAGTTTTAGCTCCGGGAATATGCGCGCGCCCCAGCGTTCGGCGAAATAGAGGTAATTTTGGTCGAGCGTGTTCTTCGCGCCGAAGCGACAGCCGACCATGCAGCCGCCGCAGAGAGTGCAGCCGGTGCGCTCGGGACCCGCGCCGCTGAAATAGGGATCGGGCACGGTGCGATTGGGCTCGCCGAAAAAGACGCCCACTTCCGTCGCGTGAAAAGTGGCGGCGCTGTTCATGCGTGCGCTGACGCGTTCGAGCGTGCGTTCGCCTTCCATCAACGCGCGGTTTTCGGTCACACCGAGCATGCGCCGCGCGATCTCGAAATGCGGCGCGAGCTCGACTTCCCAATCGACGGCGCGGCTCCACGCCGGATCTTCGAACACCGCCGCATTCGGGCGCATCAGCGTGTTGGCGTAGACCAAGCTGCCGCCGCCGACGCCGGAACCGTGCAGCACCATCACGCCCTTGAGCAGCGTGATATTTTGAATCCCGAAGCAGCGCAGCTTCGGTGCCCACAGGTATTTGAATGCGTTCCAGTTGCTCTTCGGAAAATCGTGCTGCGTCCAGCGCTTGCCGGCTTCGATCACGGCGACGCGGTAGCCTTTTTGCGCGAGTCGCATGGCGCTGACACTGCCGCCGAAGCCACTGCCGACGACGACGAAGTCGTACGGCTCGCTGTCGGGCGGCTGCGACATGGTGGTTCAGTGATTTAGCATGCAGCGGTCGGATCCAGTTGGGGCAGAGCGCGCACGCCCCGCCTGGTCAAAATCAGGTGTTTCTGGAGAATTCTGCTCGAATCTCGATCAGTTGAGCTTGCCGACGTCGTTCGTGCATGGCTCGAATAGGCTGCCGTCGAGGTCGAGCGAGAAGAGCGCGCCTGCGATGTTCGCGTTGACGTCCGCGGCGCAGAACTTCGCCGTGGTTTCGCCGTCGTCTTTATATTCGGCGTCCCAGACGGGTTTTCCGGCGGCCGTGTAGGGCGCGAGCGTGTCGCATTCCGAGTACTTGTTGCACTCTTCGTCCAGGATGCCGTCGAACGAGGGCTCGAGTGCTTCCACCTGGTCGAGATCGTTCTTTTGAAACACGGCCATGCCGAGTGAGTGCACCGTGGTGGCGATCCATTGATTGTACGCGAGCTGATCGGCCGCGCTGGTGTTGAAGCCGGGCTTGTTTTGGTACGAATCGATGTTGTCGGGCTCCACGGCATCGAAGCCTTTGCTTTGGCAGACCTTGAAGCGCGCGAGCATGATCGCTTGCAGCGTGGCGTACTCCGAACCAGCAGCGCGCACGTCGAGCCAAACCTCACCGGGCCAGCCTTCGACCGCGTTGCCCTCCAAATCAGCGGGAAACATGCTCGAATCTGGACGCCCAGGCTCGTACGTGCCGGCGTCCATGTAGCAAACGACTTTGATGCCGAGCGCATGGAGTTGAGTCACTTCTTTCGCGGTGTTGCCCCAACCGTCGATATCGTACGCCCCGACGTTCTTCGTGTTGTCCGGCGGAGCGTTTTGCAGATCCCAATAGAAGGTCGTGCCTGGCGCAGGTTGCCAATGCGCTCCGCTACCACCGGCTGCGCCCGCGCTTGCTCCGCCCGCGTCGCTCCCCGCGGTTGAGCCTGTTGTCCCAGCGTGTCCGCCGCCCGCGCTGCTGCCTCCGACGCCGTCGCTCCCGCCCTGCTCGGCGCCAGCTCGACCGGCACTCGCCGCACCCGCGTCCGAGTTTTGCCCGCCGCTCGAGCCGCCGAAAGACGCGCTCGTGCCTGCGCTGGCCGCATTCCCAGCGCCCGCGAGCTGCGCCGCTGATCCACCGCTCGATACCGGGGTCAAACCACCTTCGCCGCCGGCATTTTTCTGATCATTCGCGGGGTCTGCACTGTTCGCCGAGCAGCCGACGAGGGCGAGGAGGAGGACTAACTTTTCCGCGTGCATGCTGGCTCAGTGGCAGGGCCAGCGAGAAGTTGGTCAACGCGCGGGACGAATTTTCACAATGCTGCACCGATCCCGAGCATGATCGAAAGAAAACTACCGCTAGTATCGACGAGCTGACGGCCGTCGCTAGCGGTGGCTTTCACGGGCAGTGTCGTGACTCCGCCTTCCACGCTCGCGAGCGCGAACAACACGCCGCCGAGATCGTGTCGCGCGCGCGCGATGAGCTCCGGCCCCGCCCAAATGCCATCCACCTCGTGTCCGATTTCGCCCGCACCGAGCCGACTCGGCGACAGCGATAGCCGACCGAGGCACATGGCCGCTCCGGCGCTGAGATCGAAGCCAGCGGCGCTGCCGCCGAAGAGCGTGAACAAGCTGGCTCGCTCCGAGAGCCAGCGCACGCGCGCGAGGCTCGTGCTCGTCTGCCCGAGCTCCAAGCCGCCCGCTGCGCCGAACGAAAAGTACCTCGAAATCGCAAATTCGAGCCCGATTTGCGGACCCCACAGGGCCGCTCCGGGCCGCGCCAGGTACCGGAGCGCGCCGCCGGCAGACACGCGCACCGGCGACGTTACACCGTCGCTTTCGCGCGCTGGCGCGGCTGCTTTTTTCGGCACCGGTTCGGCGGGGCGCGCTTTGGCCGCAGCTGACTCGGCTTTGACGGCGTGCGCGCGCGCATCGACGACGAGCTCGCTCACCGTCAACGCGAGGAGGCGCGGCCGCGCTGCCGGCGCGGTGCTCGTAAAATCGACCTCGGCTTCGGTTTGCGCGGGCTCGAGTGACACGCGCGCGCCGCTCGCATCACACCGAATGAGCACGCGCTCGTTCGGACGAGCCGCTCCGATGTTCAGCGTTTCGAATTCGATCGCGAGCAATTTACGCAGCTCGTTGCCGTCGAGATCTTCGCAATGCTCGAGCGCGAGCGGAACCGAGAGCGGAACCGGAGACTCCGGCGCGCGATCGCTCACGTCGGCTCGCGCGGAACCCGTTTGCAAGAGCGCGTACACGGGCACCGAGATCAAGAGCACGGCGCACGCTCGTCGCATGCTCGAATCCTAGTGGTTCGCCGAGGAATCCCCAACCAAACCTGCGGCTTGCCGCACGCTGTCCAAGCGCCGCCCGTTCGGGAAGCGGCGCTCGTACTCGCGAGCCAAGCCCTGCGCGCGCTCGCGCTCACCAGCAGCGCTCGATGCCTCGACCTCGCGCGCCAGCGCGTCCTCGACGAGCGGACCCGAGGGCGCGAGCTTTCTCGCCAAAGCGAACGAGCTCGCAGCCTTCGCTGGTTGACCCAGCTGGCTCAAATAGATGCGGCCTAGCGTGAACGCGGCCAGCGGTGCCACGGAGTCGTGCGCGTGCTCGCGAGCGATGCGCTCCAAAAATTTGGTCGCCTCTGCCGGGTGCCCGGAGAAGCGCGCTGCGTCCGCGGCGAGCAAGAGATCGTTCGCGGTGTTGCCGACTACATCTGGGGAGCGCTCGATCAGCGCGTAGGCCTGCGCGTATTCGTGATTTGCGGTGTGCGCTAAAAAGCGGCCTCGATCCAGCTTCGTATCGGGCGCGCCCGGGATCGCTGAAGCCACGGCACTGGCTTCGGAAGTTTCGGCTTCCGCCCTCGGGGCTTCCGTGGGCGGCGAAGAGCTCGCTGTTGCGCCCGCACCGTCGGCGAGCTCGGTTGGCGGGAACCAATTCGATTCACCATCCGTGAGCAAACGCGC
>DASYCL010000740.1:0-1751 GCA_036500245.1 Polyangiaceae bacterium
CAAGTCGTCCAAGCCGGCAAACACCCACACTCGATCGCGGCAGATGTCGGCAACCGACGCGTCTCGGTGCCCGTGCTCGGCGAAGACGCGGTCTTGCAATACGCATTCGATCCCTCGCGCGGTTTGCTCGAGCCGGCGAGCGTACCACGCACTCGCCTGCCCGCGGGCACCGGGCCGCGGCACATCGATTTTCATCCGACTCTGCCCGTCGCGTATGTCGTGCACGAGCACTCGAGCGAGCTGACCGCATATGCAATCGCGGACGACGAATTCACGCCGGTCGTGACCTGCTCCACGTTGCCCGGTGGCATTGCTTTTCCCGGCAACACCGGTTCGGACGTGCACGTTGCTCCGTCTGGGCGCTTCGTTTACGCCTCGAATCGTGGGCACGACAGCGTCGCGATTTTCGCGCTCGATTCACGCGGCTTGCCTTCGCCGACCGCGCACGCGGCAACGCTCGGCAGCACACCGCGAAACTTCTGCCTCACGCGTGATGGCTCCCTGATGCTGGTCGCGAACCTGCGCTCGGACTCAGTGACGACGTTCGCCGTCGACACTGAGTCGGGAGCATTGTCGCCACTCAGTACGACGGAAGGCATTCCAATGCCGTTTTGGGTCGGTGCGCGCGCGGCTTGATTCAACCCGCGTCGAGCCGCAAACCCAAGTGCTCGCGCACGGTGACGTAGCGAGCGCTCACGCTGTAAGCGATCAGCTGCTCGATGCGCGAGGCCAGCGGCGGCGAACCTGCGTCTTGCGGCAGCGCTCGGACCCGCTCGATCGCGATCTCGAGATCGTTGGCGAGTACGAAGCCCATTGCGTCCGCGGCTACGTCGACGTCTTGCACCCAGCGCTTCAAATCGAGCGAAGCGCCGTCGCGCAAGAGCTTCGCGACGACGTGCGTGAGTTGTTCGAGCCGCGTTCCGGTCGCAAGCTCACTGAGCGCGCGCAATGCCTCGACCACCGGCGCTTCCAGATCGGGCGCGACTGGGAATTTCGGTTTCACTAGGCGAATCGCCGCGAAAAGCCAGGCTTTCAGCGCGGTGATGTTGCTGAGCAGCTGCCGCACGTAGAGCCCGGGCATGTGATAGGCCAAGTGACGTCCGGCCAAAAATGAGGCGGCGATTGGCGTCACGTCGTCGGTGAACGCGCGCGCGCCGAGGAGCAACGCGGGCGGCGCGGTCGACAAGAACGAGACGCACGAGGGGGCCTCCGGACTCTGGTACATGCGCGGTTCGGGCAGCGAGAGCACGCGCGCTGCGTTGCTGACCGCCGCGACAACGCCATACGGGTAGCGCTCCATGTCGATCTGGTGATCGGCCGAAATCCCGAACGAGGTGAGCGGCCGCGCGCGCGCCGCGACCACGAAGGGCTGAATCAGCGCGAACAGCTCGGTCAAAAATGGCTCGCTCGTTTCCGGCATGCACGCGAGCAGCCACTCCTCGGTCGACGCCGGATCGAGGATCTCCGCCGGTTCTCCACTGCGCATACGATCGAAGAAGCGGTCTTCGTCGGGTTCGGCTTGGCCGAGCACGTGCAGCGCCTGGCAGATGCACCATGCGGCGTCGGCGTGGCGCGCTTCGGTGTAGACCTTGCGCAAAAGCTTATACGGCGCCGGCTGATACGGCTCGCGCTCGATCCAACTACCGACCAGGGCGATCGCTTTGTCGAAATGGGGGGCGGGATCGTCCGCGTACAATTTCGCGAGCTTTTCCTGGAAACGTATGTTTTCTGGCTCGATTTCCAGTGCCGAT
>DASYCL010000741.1:0-5083 GCA_036500245.1 Polyangiaceae bacterium
CGGACTTTGAGCCGCCGGAGAGTAGAGACCACGGTAGTGCGAGAGGATGTCCGAGACCTTCACCGTACCGGCCTCAACGTCCGCGCTCGCGAACGGAAACGCCGTCGGAAGCGGTCCTTTGAAGCCCGGCGCCGCGTGCACGTCGTGCTTGGCGAAGCCATCCGATCCCTTCGTGATCGGGTTCACGTCGTCCGGTTCCACCTGGATGGTGTAGTCGGGAACGTTCGGTGAATCGGGGTTGTAGAAGAGATTGTAGTCCGCGTAGTGCATCCGCGCGTCGCCCGGCGGTGGGTCCGTGTCGTAAATGGTCTCGACGTCCGTGCTGCTGATCGCCGCATCTTCCGCGGGAATGATGAAGTTCGTGATCGCGTTGCTGTCCACGCGCTCGATCAAGCGACCAAGACCTGCGTGAATCGCCGGCACGTTCAGCTTGGCGATCTTGCCGCCGCCGTCGAAGGTGTTGTTGTAGATGTTGAGATGCGGCGTGAAATAGACGGCGTCGATGCCCGCTTCGCGGTTCGGATCCGGTGTGTCGTAGTTGACGAAGATGTTGTGGTGCACGTTGCAATCGTGCGGCCCCTTGATCCAGGCATGCCCGTTCATTTCCGAAATCACATTGTAACGGACTTCGCCCTGGCACTCGCGCAGCACCCACTCACCGCTCCGCAGCACGTTGTGTTCGACGACGAGATCCGGATTGTCGTCGTTGCTGCCGACCGAGATGTTCTCGACGTCCGGCGAGGTGAGTTGATATTGCGGATTGATGTAGTTGCCGACCACCTTGACGTGATTGCCAGTCACGCGAATCACGCCGCGGTGCCCGATGATCACGTTCGTGAATTGATCGCCGTAACCGCCAATCAACCAGTTGTTCACGCCGTCGAACCAAGCCGCGTCGCGGTAGATGCGGTTGCCCTGAAATAGCTTGGTTCCGCTGCTCGAACCGTCGGCGTAGAAGGCTGGCACGTAGATCGAGCCTTGGAGCTCGTCTTCGATGTACGCGATGCCGTTGTCTTTGAGCAGGTTGTTGCTGAAGCTCACGGTGGACATGTCGTTCATGTGCAGGCGAATCGAGCCGGAAGCGTCGAAGGTCGAGCCGCTGATGGTCACGTCCGCGCTGCCTTGAGCGGTGATGTCCAAGGCGGGCGAAGTCTCCATGTCCGCGCCGAGCCCTTGAAATACACAATCTTGGATTTTGATCTGGCCGGTCAGCGCGTTCGCCACGATCGCGTGCCCGTTGCCGGCGATGATGCAGGGGCTTGCGACCGTGCCGTTCGCTTCCAACGTGTCTGCCCCGCTCAGGACGAGGTCGGCTGAGAGCGTGTAAGTTTGGCCCGCGGCGATGCTGACCGAGGTAGCGCGTGCGCTACCCGCGACGAAGAGCGACGCGCCGACGATGGAGACGCCGAACAGATTCCTGCTCATGACCAACGGACCTCCAACCGTAACCTCACACGCATTCTCCTTCGAGGTCACGCGCTACTCGCGCGCTCGGCGCGAATCGCTCGCACAGAGTGCGCGCGCCGAGCGGGGTTGTTTACGTGACTTCACGCCCATGTAAACAGCACGGCTCGAGCACCGAGGTCGAGCGTGCTTCGGAGCGCGAGCTCGTGGTCCGCATTGGATCAACTCGACGCACTGCTCGCCGGATCGGCATAGCGCTCCACCTCGTGGGACAACAGACCCCAAAGTGAGACGAGCGAGGCGAAGCGCTCACCTCGCCGTTTCGCGCCGCGAGCGCCCAGCCCGGAAATTTCGCGCGATTTCAGTGCAATGCCGCGCTGAGCGGGCGCTGCAACAACTCTCGCGAGTGACGCCCGAGTCGACATCGTACGACGATCTCGTGAGACGAAGTCGCAACGCGACGAACCGCGGGGCCAACCATCAGCTAAGATTCGGACGTGCCGTCGCGGAAAATCGCTCCGCGCGGCCTCCGCAGTCCGCGGCATCTTAGTTGCTTAGCTCTGGAACGCGAAAACCCATGAACCAGCTCGCACCGCTCTTCGCCAGCTTTTCCTTGCTGCTCAGCGCTTGTTCCGGCAGCGACGCCAACAATGGCGGTTCGAACAGGGTTGCAAGCGCGGGCTCGCTCGGCGAAGCCGGCTCGAGCGCGCTCGGCGGCAACGCGAACGGCGGTTCGGGGGCAGCAGGCGATAGCAGTTTCGCAGGGCAATCCGCGGGCGGCAGCACGAGCGGCGGCGACGGCAGCGGCGGAACGCAAGCCGGCAGCTCGAACACGACGGCAGGAAGCGGCGGCACGAACTCGAGCGGCGGCAACGCCGGAGCGAGCGCGATGGGCGGGAGCGGCGCGGGCGGCAGCAGCTCGGCAATCGACTATTCGATTTGGGTGCTGCAATTACCGACCGGCAGCGGCAATACGGTCGACACGATTTCGTCGAGCCAGCTCTTGAACGGCTACTCGAGCGCCTACTTTTACGCCGCGCAAGACGCCGGACAAATCTTCATGGATCCCGAGACCGGCATCACCACCTCCGGCTCACAGCATTGCCGAACCGAAATGCGCGAATCGGCTCCGGGTGGCGGACAAGCCGCGTGGGCTTCCTCGGGCACGAACACGCTGACGGTGAGCGGTCAAGTGCTGCAAGTCGGCGGAGGCTCGAGCGGCACCGTGACGGTCGGTCAGCTCTTCAACGGGACGGATTCGATTCCGCTCGTCGAGCTCCAATATTCGACCAGCGCCGGCGGCTTCAAGATGCTCTACGAAGAAGCCAAAGGCGGCGGCACGACCACCAATCTGAACACGCCCGTCGCCTTGAACACGAAGTACAGCTACACGCTCGCACTGAACCAAGGCGTCGTCACCGTCGGCATCAACGGCAAAACGGTGCACACGCAAACCCCGAGCGCCAGCGCCCTGTCGAAGAAATTCTATTTCAAGGTCGGCAACTACGACCAAACTGCGAGCGCCGGCGCGATCAGCACGGATCCGTACACGGTGGTCGAGGTGTACTCGGTCAGCGTGGTGCATCAGTAGCCGATGTGATTAGCTCGGGCGCGTGACGCGCTGGCTCTGTTTTCTGCCCCTGCTTCTCGGTTGCACGCGCTTCGGCCCGGTTTACCCGAGTCGTCCGCCCGAGACTCCGTCGCCGCTCGTGGCCGACCCGGCGCCGTCGCGCGTGACGGCGCACGTTTCCATTTCCGGCGCCGCGCTCCGCGAGTCGCTCGAAGACGCAGTGCCGAAGTCGGGCGACGGGAGTTTCAGCCTGTTGGGCAGCGAGCGAGCCTATCGCTGGACGCGACAGCCGCTCGATCTGTCGTTCGCGAATGGGCGCATCGTCGTGAAGACGCAAGTGACGAGCAACGTCGACTTACCGATTAGTAGCGTCGATCTCGGCTTCGAAATCCAAATCTCGGCCGAGCCCGTGATCAACACGGACTACGCACTCAAACTCCAATCGACCGACGTGAACGTGCACTCCGACGATCGCCGGCTCAAAGTCGTGGATCAGCTTGCCGGCGTGTTCGCGCGCGTGAGCGCCGAAATCAATGGGAAGCTTCGTGGATTTTCTTACGATCTCAAGCCGCTCCTCGGCGCATCCTACGAGCGAGTGCGAAAGCCGATCACGCTGCCGCTCGAGAGCGCGAACGGCTGCGCGGAGCTGCGCGTACTCGGCGTCGAAGCCGCGCCGTTGATTCTCGCGGACGGCATCGAGAAGGATTTTGCGCTGGTGGTCGCGCCGTCGGTGACCATTCCGTGCACGCCCGCGCCCGAGGGCGAGCCGCTCCCGCCGCTGGAAAATGTCGCGACGGTGCCAACTGGGCCGTTCACGGTCACGATCCCGGTGGTCGCGTCGTATGCCGAGCTCACGCGCGCGCTCGGCTCGGTCTTCACCGACGGCAAGCTCTTTTTCTCGAGCGAACATCCGAAGCTCTATCTGGAAAAACCAGAAATTTACGAATCGTCGGGCGCGCTGGTGCTGCGGCTGCACATCGCAGGTCCGGTGCACGAATTCGGCATCGACGCTAACATCGACGGAGATCTTTATCTCGTCGGTCACCCGACTTTGGTCGACAACGAAATCGCGCTGCCCGATCTCGAACCCACGATCGAAACCAACAATTTCCTGCTCTCGCTCAAGGCAATGACCGATGGCGAGCGCATCAAGTCCGACGCGCGCAAGGCGCTGCGGCTCGATTTGACCGAGCGCCTGCGCGCGGTGCGCGAAAAGTTGTCCACCGAGCTGAGCTTTGGGAATGCGAAGCAATGCTTCGTCGGGCACGTGGATAAACTCGAGCTCACCGAGCTGCATGCACATCAGTCGTACTTGCGAGTGAACGTCGTGGTGACGGCGCGAGCATCCGCCTCGATGCCGTGCGCGACTCAGCTCGCACAGTAAAAAATTAT
Source organism: Polyangiaceae bacterium (assembly GCA_036500245.1). Classification (GTDB taxonomy): domain Bacteria; phylum Myxococcota_A; class Polyangia; order Polyangiales; family Polyangiaceae; genus PMG-095. The sequence continues at coordinate 4,367 of DASYCL010000741.1, forward strand.
CTTTGACCGAGCAGCTCGCGGCGTGAGTTTTTCTGATCGCGCGCGCCTCGAGCGCCCACTCACGCACATGATCCGCGTCGCACACGCTCTTGGTTTGACCCTCACCCTCTCGCTCTTGAGCGCCTGCGGCGCTTCCGACGACTCAGCGCTCGGCAGTCGCGGAGGCAGCGGTTCCTCGACGCCAAGCGCGGGCAGCAGCGGCAGCGCGACCACGAACGGTGGCAGCGCCGGCGCAGTGTCAAACGGTGGCACGAGCAGCGGCGGTACGAATGCCGGCGGGGCCAGCAATGCCGGCGCGGCGAACGGCGGCAGCGCGGGCAACTCGAGCGCGGACAATGGCGGAGCAGGCGGCAGCGGCGGCGCATCGGGCGGTGCCGGCGCGAGCGGCTCCGCCGGATCGACATCGAGCGGCGACATCGTCGGCAAAGTGACGGTCGGTTATCAGGGTTGGTTCAACGCCGCGGGAGACGGCTCGGGCATCAATCCGCCGTGGTGGCACTGGACACCGGATCGCAACACGCCGACCACGACCAACGTCGCGATCAAATCCTGGCCAGACGTGAGCGAGCTTTCGAAGACGTACGCGACGGGCTTCGCGAATCTCGGTAACGGTGGCACGGCGAAGCTCTACTCGGATTGGGATGCTTCGACCGTGGACACCCAAATCAAGTGGATGCAAGACACCGGCATCGACACGATCGCGCTGCAACGCTTCGG
>DASYCL010000742.1:0-5460 GCA_036500245.1 Polyangiaceae bacterium
GCGCCTCCGCCGCTCGAGCTACCCGAGGTGCCGCTACCGGAAGCGCCCGCGACCATGCCTGCGCTGCCGCCGAACGCCGTGGCCGTGCCGCCAAAGCTGCTGCTCGAGCCGCTCACTGAAGAAGAGCCGGCCGTGACCGCGCCGTCGCCTCCGGTGGGGTTTGTCGTGACATCACCGCCGGTCGCGTCGATCCCGCCGCCAGCGGGCGTCCCGCCGTTCGTCGCGGTCGCACACGCGACCACCGAGCCCAAGATCACGAGCGCCCCAAGACCTTGCCACTTCCTCATGAAACTCCACGCTACGTTGCAAACAGCCGATTGAGCCGAGCGCGACAAATAGCATGCGCCGAGTTTCGCGCAGCTCGCACGCGCGCAAAATCGTGGCGCGGCGAATTCGCATTTCGTAACTAAAGCGACCTTACGAACCCTGTAGCGGTTGCGGACCCATCCACCTGCGAGCTCGACAACTCCCGAAAGTGAGCGCGAAGCGCGATCGGTTACTCGAGCGCGAAGAAGTCCCGAATTGCGTGAAAGATGCGGTTGCGCTCGCTGTTCAAGCGCCGGCTCTTCGCTTCCAAATCGAGGCCCTCGCGCACGGCTGCGAGCTCCACGCGACGCTTAGCCAAGACCTCGGAGATCTCGCGGGCAATTTCCGGACGATTCTTGATGATGCCCACGAGGTCATTGCGATCGACGCGCAGGCACTCGACATCGCACTCCGCCGTTACTGTGGCCTCGCGCGGTTGCCCAGTCATCAGCGCCATTTCACCGAAAAAGTTCGGCGCTTCGAGGGTTGCGACCTCGCGCTCTTCGCCGTCCTCACTGCGCACGCGCACGCGCGCGCTGCCCTCGAGCAACACATAGAGCCAGTGCGCCACCGCGCCTTGACGCGTGATGACCTCGTGCGGCGCGAATGGCGCGAGCCGCGCGGACTCTGCCAGCGTGCGTTGCTCGTCACTCGACAGGTGCGCGAACAGATCGACCGCCGCGAGCGCCTGAATGCGCGACTCGAGCTCGTGCTGCTTTTTCTCGGTACGGCGCTGAGTGTCGTCTTGCGAGACGAACACGGCCTTTGCCGGAATCGCCAGCGGCAGACCCGCGCGCTTCAACGACGCGTAAATGCGTTCGCGCACGAGCGAGCTCGTCGGATCGTCGCGCACCAAATCGGTCAGCCAGTAACGCACCGCGTAGTACGCAAAACTGTCGCGCGTGTCGCGCGCGAGGTCGTAGCAGATGCAGTGCGCTTTCGGCTCGTTCGCTACGCCCGCGATCGGCGCGGCTTGCAGCGCGTCGTTGACCACGCGCTCGACGTCTCCCGGTGCGAACCGGAAATCGACGTTGAAGTAGACCCACATGCGGTGCTGCAGCGGCTGACCTTCGCGCTTGCCGAGCACTTTGATCGACTGCGTCATCAGTTGGCCGTTCGGCACGATCAAGGTGTCCCAATCGCGCGTCTCGATCACGGTGTGGCGCCAACGAATTTTTTTGATTTGGCCTTGAATCTTGCTTTCGAGTTCGACCCAATCACCTTCATTGATCGAATCGTCGAGTTGCAGCGAAATACCGCCGACGACGTTGCCGAGCGTCGCTTGCAGCGACAAGCCAATCACGGCCGTGACCACGGCCGAGGTCGCGACGATGCTCGTCACGTTGACGCCCTCGCGATGCATCAAGAATCCGAACGCGACCAGGTACGCCGCGCCGACCGTCACGTCGTGCAAAATGTCGGGGTAGTCGACGCGCGCGACGCGCAGGAGCAAATCGAAAATCGCGATCGCCGCTAGATTGATGATCAAGAGCAGCTGAAGCAAATGACCGGCAACCGCGACGATCGCCGCGGCTTGCGGCGCGTGCGCCAAGCGCAACCCTGGTCCGAGCGCGAGCGTGGCCGCGTCGAAGCCGAGCAGGATCACCGAACGGCGCAAGCGTCGCCGCGGCGCGAGCGGCACCAAGCGCAAGAAGCCCGCCACCACGACGACCGCGAGCGCCAAGCTCGCAAACATGAGCCACGGATCGGTCACGAGCCCGACACGATCTCCCACCTACGCAGGCAGGGCAAGTCCGGCGCGAGCCGCGCGACGCGGGCCGTCGCCGGCCAGTAAACCGGCAAAATCCCGAAAAAACCGGCGTACCGAGCCGGGTATACTGATTCCATGCGGAGCATGTTCGAAGTGGGGTCTTCCCGGTCATTGCTGCTCGGCATTGCCGGCGGCACCGGCAGCGGCAAGAGCACCCTGGCGGGCAAAATCCGCGACGCGCTCGATGGCGGCTCGACGCTCATTTCGCACGATTGGTACTACCTGGATCGCTCGGGGCTCAGCACCCAGCAGCGCGAGGCGATCAACTATGATGAACCGGCCGCCCTCGACAACGAGCTCTTGTGTCAACACCTCGACGAGCTGAAGCAAAGCCGGCCCGTCGCGTGCCCGCAGTACGATTTCACGACTCACACGCGCAAGAGCGAGACCATTGCGGTGCCCGCGCGACACGTGGTCGTGGTCGAGGGGATCTTACTCTTCGCGGTGCCGGAGCTTCGCGATCGCTTCGATTTGCGTCTGTACGTGGACACCGACGACGACATTCGTCTGATGCGGCGGCTGCGTCGCGATTTGATCGATCGCGGTCGCGATCTCAAATCGGTCGAGCAGCAGTACTACAAGAGCGTACGCCCGATGCATTTACTGCACGTGGCGCCGAGCAAACAATTCGCGCATCTGGTCGTGCCGGAAGGTGGCCAGAACGCGCAAGCGCTGGACGTGATCGTCGGGCGCTTGCGCTACCTCGTCGACGGAGCTTGAGCCTCGGAACATGGCCAAACGCCCGCCAAAACGCCGTCCCCGCAACGAAGCGCGTGAACGAGAGCGCACCCGACAAAAACTCGCGAAGGATCGTGAAAAGCTGTTCCAGCTCGAACCCGGCGGGAGCCCTGAGCGACCGCTCGACACCGCGACGGCGGCGGTGATCGAAATGCACGCGACGAGCGTGCCTTGCCCGCACTGCGGTGGTCATCACGAAGTGACGGAACACGTCGCGCTGGTGCATCGCGGCGTGCGTTTGCGTGAGGCGAAACTCCGCTGCCGCCAGTGTGGCACACAGCGTTCACTTTGGTTTCGCATCGTCGGACCGAGCTTGAACTGATCCGAGTCGGATGCCGACGAAGCCCAAACCACGAGTCTCCACGCGAGTGCGCTTGTTGATCCTGCTCGGACTCTTCGCCATCACGGTGCTGTTTGCGCTACACGACATCTACTCGCGGCGGGCGCGCACCGAATGGCAAAGGCCCGTCTCGGTCGCAATCGCGCTGGTTCAACTCGGGCCGGTGGACCAAGTGGCACTGAACGCGCTGAGCGCACGGTTTCCCGCACTCGAAGCCCGGCTCGCGGCCGAATATCACCGCTACGGCGGTGGGCTGGAACGACCCATCACGTTCACGCTGTTCGGCCCGGTCAGCGTCGATCGCACGGCGCCGAGCGATCCGAACTCCGATTTACCGAGCCTGGCGGAGCACGCTTATACGCTCTGGCGCTGGACACACGCGATCGACGAAGGCAGTGCGCTACCCACGCACGCCTTCGATTCACGTATTTATTTGGTGCTGCGCGCGCCGCGCGACAAAGGCATGGCCTGGGTCGAAGGCTCGAGCGAGCTCGGCGGTCGAGTCGGCGTCGCGCGCGTCGATCTCGATCTGTCGTCCGTGGATCTGGCGCTGTTCGTCACGACGCACGAGTTTTTTCACACGCTCGGCGCGAGCGACAAGTACGATCCGAGCGGGCGCGCGTTGATCCCTCAAGGGTTGGTCGAACCCAATCGCGTGCCGCCTTTTCCGCAGCGTTACGCCGAAGTGATGGCACGAAACCTGGTGCTCGCACCTGGCTCGGAACGCGTGCCCGAGTCGCTCGCCGAGCTCGGCGTGGGCGTCGAGACCGCGCGCGAAATCGGCTGGGCTTCGTCGCCGAGGGTGCGCTGAGCGCGCGCTATTTTCCGACGCAGCTCGCGTTCAACGTCGCGCGCAAAGGCGAGCTCCACAAATACTGGAGCGAAGCCGCGCTGCGGCGCGCCGCATCGACGCGACCGAGATCGCACAGCGCGAGCACGCGCAAAGTTTCGCGTTCGGCCCAATGCTTCGAGCGCGGATATTTTTCGGCGAGCTCTTTGGTGAGCTCGAGCGCGCGCTGCGGCTGTCCCGCGCGTCGGGCGTCGCGCGCTTGACGCAACATGCCGAGCTCGAGCGACTTTTCTTCCACGTGCGCGGCGTGGCGCGGCGAAGCCTGAGCGCGCTCTTCCTTGGCGCTCGCCGGGCTCAATTCGCCTGCCGCGGGCGGCGGAATCGCCGGCTCGCTCGAATGGATTGCTGCCGGTGCAACCGCTGTGATCGACGGCGCGGCCGAGTGCGTAACGGCACTTCGCGCTCGATGCTGAACGTAGACGAACGTGGAAACACTCGCCGCAGAGAGCACCGCGACTGACGCAGCCGCCTTGATCCAGAGCGCGCTGCCGGCGAACTTTCCGGCCAAGCCCGTCTTCGCCGCGGCCGCGGGGGCCACGCTGGTCACGGCCACGCTCGCCATCAACGAAGCGAACACGCGTTCGCGATCGGCCGCGGTCGGCGTGCGCAGGTCGCGCGCCACTTCGAGCAACTTGCGCGACTCGGGGTGAAGCTCAACCACGGTCCCCCCAAGCTCGCCTGGCGCGATGGCGCGTGACGCCCGCGTTGAACACTTGGCGCGCCGCGCGGAGCCGGGTGCGCAGCGTGTTCTCGTTGACTCCGAGCATAGCTGCAACCTCGACCGCGGAGAGCTGCTCGATATCGCACAAGATGAAAACTTCGCGCTGCAACTCGGTCATTTGATCGAGCAAGCCGTCGACCAATTCGACGGCATTCTTGCGTTCGAGCGCTTCGGCCGGGCTAATGCCGTCCGCGCGAAACTCGACGTTGTCGTCCAAACTGTCACCGGTTTTTTGGTTGCTGCGCTTCCGTAAGTAATCGCGGAGCACGTTTCGGCACACGCCCGCGAGCCAAGTACGCAGCGAAGAGCGCCCCTCGAAACTCGCCAAACGATGGTGCACGACGACGAACACCTCTTGCACCACGTCGTCGATCGCCATGGGCGGCACACCGCGATTCGCGGCGTAACGCCAAACGAAGGGGAAGTAAGTCTCGTACACCGCGCGAAATTCCGGCACCGGCGCGAGCCGCAAACGCGGACCCGTCTCGGAGTCCGGCTCGGCGCCGAGGACACTATCTACGTCCTCTTGCAATGGTGGTGTCGGAACGGTCGCCATTCAGTTGCAGAAAATAATTCGCGCCGTACCCTCGAGCCCGCGCGACGCACGCAGAATACAATATCTGCCACGCGCTTTCACGAACTGGCTGAAAAATCAGTGACCCGCATTTTCGAGCACCCGAAATGCGAGCTCGTTGCCACGCGCGAAAGACACGACGTTGCGCTCCACAGAACGC
>DASYCL010000743.1:0-2592 GCA_036500245.1 Polyangiaceae bacterium
GGCGATCACGGCGTCGAGCGCGCTGCCGTCGAAGCTGAGCGGCACGATGCTCACCGCGGGACCAGTGCCGTGACCCGCGCAGCTCGCGGGGCGCGCCGCCAAGAGCCGTGTCACGAGCGGCGGCAACATCGTGTGTTCGGCGTCGCTCGCGTTGAGCAAGAGCTCGGAGCGATCGCAGGCGTGGCTCGCGCCGGTCACGCGCACGCCGCTGCCACCGAGCAATTCGAGCGGCCAACTCGGTGCGCCCGCTTCGGCGGAGACGGCGCTTTCGCTCGTGCGATCGGCCGAAACGCGCGTCACGCCAGAATCGGTGCGGATCAAGAGCGTGCCGTCGGTTTCGAACCAGAGCGGACTGAAGTGCGGCAAGCGCGGGACGAGCGGAGCGGTGCGCGCGCTGAATGCTTCCTCCGCGTCGAAGCGCGTGACGGCGTGGAGCGCGTCGCGTTCGAGCTCTTTGCGCGCGCCTGCCGACAGCTTCGTGAAATACCAGCCGTCGCGGCCGAGCACCGCGAAGGCTTCGAGCACATCGCCTTGGATCAGCGCCGCGCCGATGTCGGCGGAGGCCAGCTCGTCGATCGTTTTGCCGAGCCCGCCGCAACGAAACGCAGAGCCGTCCACGTCGAAGATGCGCGCAACTGCGCCTTCCGCGCATAAGCTCGAGATCAGCCTGAGCACGTTGCCCGAGCGATCCGGGTTGTGCCCGCCGTGCCGCGCCTTCGCGCGCGCCGAAACGCGAGACGCAAAACGCAAAAGCGAACTCGCAGGTTCGCTCGCTGAGCGCGACGCGCCGGCCGCGCGATCCAAAAAAATCAAATCCGCGCTCGCCGGTTCATTCGATCCGAGGGCGCCAACACTGACCGTCACGCGCACGTCGTCGCGGCCGTCTTGATCTTGATCCGACGAATCGATCGAAAAATTCAGGCTTTCGCCCGGAGCCGCGGCCGCGCTTCGCAGCGTGATCAGCGTCGGTCGCTCCACGCTCGGCGACACGACGACGATCGCGCGCGTGGGCGAACGCGGGATCAGCGGTGCCTTGCAGCTTGCGGCTACGTCCAGTGTCGCGCTGCGCGGCCCGGTTTGATTGAGCAGCACGGTGAGCGGACAATCAGGACTATTGGGCACGAAGCCGGGCAACGCGCCGAGTTCTTTCGGCGGCGCGCCGTTCGGAAAATACCAAAGCTCGCCGGGCGCTGCGTTCTTCGCGCTCGCGTCCGGCACGAGCCAGGCGATCGCGTCCATTTTTTGATCGCCGTCGAAGTCCGCGGGCAAGACTTGCGCGAAACCGCGCTCGGCGGGACAAATCAAACTCAGGTTCGAGCCTTGCCACTGTCGCGGCGCTCCGGGCACGAGCTCCGCGCGTCGCACCGCAAATCCACTCGAGGCCGACGATGCAGGCGCCGCGCTCGAGTCGCTCTCGGCAGGCGGCGCGTTGGCCACTGCCGAGGGCAACGCGGACGCCACGCCGAAGGGTGTGTACGGCTTGTCCGAGCCGCAGCCATTGCAGGCGGAGAAACCTCCGAGCGCGCACGTAAGCGCGACCAGCCGCGCGGCCTTACCGCAGTCGAAGGCTGGTTTTTGGGGGGATTTCTGGGAGACGAAGCGCGCCACTTCAGCGAGCTTTGTACGCGGCTTCACGCTTGGCCAAAAATGCCGTCAGGCCCTCGCGCGCATCCTCGGTCGCGAATAGCGCGCCGAAGGCCGTCGCTTCGAGCTCGCAGGCGGAGGCGAGGTCCGCGTCGAAGCCGCGGTTCAGCACGCGTTTGGCAGCGGCGACCGCGAGCGGCGCTTGCTTCGCGATGCGTTGGGCATGCTCCTCGGATTGCTGCAGCAATTGTTCGGCTGGGGTCACGCGATTGACGAGCCCAATCGCGAGCGCTTCGCCGGCGCTGATCGGCTCGCCGGAATAAACCAATTCGCGCGCGCGTCCGAGCCCGACGCGGCGCGCGAGCCGCTGCGTGCCACCGAAGCCCGGCACCAGCCCGAGGTTCGTCTCGGGTTGGCCAAACTTCGCGCGCTCGGCCGCGAAAATGTAGTCGCAGCACAGCGCGAGCTCGCAGCCGCCGCCGAGCGCAAAGCCATTCACAGCCGCGATGATCGGAAACGACGTTGCTTCCATCAATCTGCCGAGCCGATGCCCGAGCGCGCTGAACGCGTAAGCTTGCGCCGCGCTGAGCCCGGACATCTCGCTGATGTCTGCGCCCGCGACGAAAGCCTTTTCGCCCGCGCCGGTCAAAATCACTGCGCGCGCGCGCGACTCAACTGGCGCACTTTCCAGCGCCTCGAAGGCTTGTGTCAGCTCACGCAATACTTCTGCGTTCAGCGCGTTGAGCTTCTGCGGGCGATTGACGGTGATGGTGACGAGCGGCAGGGCTTCGTTGACGATCAGGGTTTGATACATCGGTTTCCTCTGTTTACGCCGGAGTGCGCGTTACGTCGCGCGTTGCGAGCTTCACGCCCTTGTCGTCGTAAGCGTAGAAGCCGCGGCCCGTCTTTTTTCCGAGCCAACCCGCGGCCACCAAATTCTTGAGCAATACCGGCGCGCGATACTTCGAATCGCCGAACTCGCGTTCCAACACCTGTGCGATCGAGAGC
>DASYCL010000744.1:0-5889 GCA_036500245.1 Polyangiaceae bacterium
CAGGCTGTGACCGAGTTTGAGCTCCGCGCGGCTCGCCTCGCTGCCGGAGAGCACGTCGAGGGACGCTCCGGTTGCCGCGACCCAGGCGGCGGCGAGCGGGCGCAAATCGTTCGCTCGCGCGAGTTCCCAAACCGTGGACTCGAGGCTCTGCGCCGGCAAGCCGGTGAGCGCTGCGAGCGCCACGCGATCGGTCGCGCTGAAGGTTTCTTCGCCCTGCGCGCCGCTGACGGCGCTCTTCACCGCGTCCGCGTCGCCTTGTTCGAGCGCGCGGGTGGCGAGGGCGCGCCGCGCGAGCCGGCTGCCGCTTTGGGCGGCGAGCTCCGTCAAGCGCGAGATCGCGCGTCCGCGCGTTTTCCCGTCGGCACCGAGCAGCGCTGCGGAAAGCCAAGTGCAAGCGCTAGCCAGCCCTTCGACGCTGGAGAGCTTTTCGAGCGCTTCGGTTGTTTTTTCGCGGTCGCCGCTGGACAGCGCACGACGCGCTTCTTCGAACGCGACGCGCGGGCCTTGTGCGGGCGGTGTGCCCGCGGGCTGCGGCGCGCCGCGCAAGCGCAAGAGCTCGTCGTGCGCGCGCACGAGCTCGGCGAAGAGCGGCGATTCCGGAAATCGCACGCGCGCTGGCGCATTGCTCTTGCCCAGCAAATCGGCAAGCTTTGCCACGTGCGCGCGCGGATCTTCTTGCTGCGCGCGGACGGCGAGATCGAGTTTTTTCTTGGCCGTGGCGTCGTCGTTCAACGCGAGGCGATGCACTTCGGCGCTCAAGTAGGCCGCGTGCACGCGCGCGTCGACCGTGGCCGCGCCGCGGATCTCGAGTTCGAGCGCGGGCGCGACGGCTTTGAAATCGCCATCCGCGGCCGCCAGCGCGCGGACTTGTCGCGCGGCCATCGCTTGCGCGCGCGGAACTGCTGCGGCTGCACCCGCCACTACGCGCGCGTGGGAGAGGTCTCCGACGAGCGCCCACAATTCGCTCGCGACGATCAGCGCGCGAGCTTTCGCTTGCGGATCGCTCGTGCCCTGCGCTTCGCTCTCGAGCCACTCCGCGCGCTCGACCCAAGCTTCGCGCTGCGCACCGAGGTGATCTTGTGCCGGACGCTCGTCGGGCCAAATCGAAGGCGGAATCGAGGCTCGCGGCGGGATCGAGCTAGCTCCGAGCGCGTCCGGTGGAATCGTGCTCGAGCCCGTGCTCGAAACGTGGACTTCGGCGTTTTCCGTGAGCTCGTCGGCTTCCTCGGGGCCGAACGGATCGGGCGCCTCCGAGAGCGAGAACGATTCGAGCTCGTCATCGCGCAGACTCGTCGCCGGCAAGCTGTCGACTGCCGGGATCGAGGGCATCGAAACCGGTTGCGCAGGTTGCGGCGCCGACAATGTCGGCACGCGACTTTGCGGCTCGATGTGGTGCAGCGTCGGCATGCTGCTGCGCGGATCCTTCGAGCTCGGCGGCGGCGCGAACGGATCGGGCAATAGGCTTTCGCTCGCGACTTCCGTCTCGATGTCGGGCGAAGCCGGCAGCGAGTAGATGTGCGTGCGCTCGTCTTCTTCTTCGGGGGTGCCCTGCGCGGCAGCTGGCGGCGCGGCAGGCGGCAGAATCCCACTCGAGCCGGGGCGCGGCGGCGCAAACCGCGTCCCGGGTTCGCTCGCGAGTGCCGCGACTTTCGGCGCTTCTGGGCTCCGCGCGGGCGGAAAGGGCTGGCGCGGCGGTGGCCCAGCCGGGTTCACCGCGGGCGGTTTTGCGGTGCTCTCGGCGCCGGGGCGCGGCACGGCAGAGGCCGGACGAATGCCCGGGCGTGGCACCGTCGACTGCACGCGCGGCACCGCGGGCAACTCCGGCGCCGCCGCGAATACTATTTCGGGCAGCGCGGGCTTCGGCTCGGGCGGCGCGAACTTGGGCGTGGCTTCGCGCGTTGCTTCGGCTGGCGCACTCGAAGGCGTGCTCGAGAGCAACTCGTCGATGTCGGCGCTCGCGAGATCCTCGAGGCCGCTCGTGCCGTCGTCGGCCTGAACGCGCAGGAACAAATCTTCGGTGCGTCCGACGACGGTGACTTCGTCATCGGGGTAGTCGCGCTGCGTGGGTTCGTGCAGTTTGATATTTTTGGGGGTCGGCGCGCCGGACACCGGCGGCTCGTCGAACAAGAGCGAGTCGAGCAGCGCGTCGGGCTCGAATTCGAGATCGTCTCCGAGCTCCTTGCCAATCGCGCCTGGGCTGCCGGCGCGGCCCGGTGCCGGTCGCTTCGGTTCGTTCGGGTCGCTCATTTCACGCCCATCCCGAGTTGATCCCGAAGCTCCAAGTAGCCCGGCGAAAGCACGAACGCGAGCAGGCGCTTCGCGCGCGCCTGCGCCTCGTCTGACAGACCGATCGAGCCGCGTTCCCCATTTTCCGCCAGCACCCAAGATACGTCGCCGGACGCGATCACGGCCATGCGATCCAAGCTCGAGATCGCGGCACGCGACCACTCGAGCGGATCTTCGCCGGAGTTTGCCACTGCGCGTGCGAGGTCCGGCAGCATCTTGCGCACGCGACCTGGCGCCTTGCCGAGCAGGCGCTGAAACTCGCCGAGCATCGCGTATTGCGGCGAAGGCAGCGTAACTTTGCCCAGCCGACACGCCGCGACGACCAGCGCGCCAATTTCGGCGGACTCGCGGTGGCGCAAGACCGTCGTGCCGCGGCGCAGCGCGAACAGCTCGCGCGCGACGGCTTGACGATGACGCGGCGAAAGCGGCGCCATCACCGCCGAACCGAGGACGATCGCCGGCACTTCGTTGGCAATCGCGACGACCAAATCCGGATCGCGCCCGCCGACATAGAGCTCGAATTCGCCCACGCCCAGCGCGCCGGCCCAGGCTGCGATTTCGTTTCGCACCGGCAAACCGAGCCGCGGATCGACGCGCTCTTTCTTGCCCACGCCGAACGCGGTCAAGCTCGGCCCGAGCTCTTCGCAAATCGTGGTCGCGAGCGCGCGCATCAGCTCACCGATCGGTCCGTGATCTTCGGGGTCAGCCAGATTGGGCAGCGCGCTGTCACCGATCGCGATGCGTGGGACGTGCGCGACGCGCTGGTCGAGCCGCACGAGCTCCTGCTCGACCGCCGCCGAGCTGACCCCGAGCGCGACCAGCGCGCCGAGCGCGGCTTGGCGCAGCGGCGACTTGCCCAGATACGAAGCGATCCGCGCCGCGCGCTCGACACGCTCGGTATCCATCGGGTTTTTGCGCAAACTTTCGGTGAGCTCCGAGAGACCGCGTTCGAGCAGCGGGATCGATGCGGCACGCGGGAAGGCGTCCGTGAGTACCAGATCCAGCGCTTCGCCGTCGCCGGGAATTTCTTCGAGCAGTCTCCGTGTGGCCGCGAACGCGCGGGCTTTTTGCTGCAAGCGATCGCGATAAATCACCAGTGCGAGCCGCGCGGCTTCGCTGCGACCGGCGGACGTCTCGCGTTCGTTCATCAAGAGCTCGAAGGCTTCGGTGGCTTGATCCCAGGCTTCGACGCGCGCCGCAGCCCGCGCCAAACGCTCGCGCACGGGCTGCGTGCTGAGCTTTGCGCGATGCAAATTCGCCAGCACGTCGAGCGCGGCGTAACTGTCGTCGAGTTTGTTCTCGTACAAGTCGACCGCAGCGATGCCGCTCATCAAACGCTGTTGAGCCGGCGCTGCGTCGAGCGCGCCGAGCCGCGCCAGGTTCTCCGCGGCTTCGGCGAAGCGACCGAGCGTGATGTAGATTTCGCCGGACAGCGCCAGTGCACCGACGTGTTCCGACTCGAGCATGCGCACGTTCTCGAGCGCGGAGAGCGCGCCTTCGCGATCGCCCGCGCCGCGCAGTACGCGCGCGCGCTCCCAAAACAATTTCGCGATCTCTTCCGGATCTTCGGCGACCTCGAGCCGACGCGCGATGAGCTCGAGTAAACGCGGTCCGTCTTTGCGCTCGCGCACCATACGGAACAAGCGATCGAACGCCGCAAAGCGCTTCACATCCCGGTCGACCGCACGCGACAAGGCGAATTCGCCGCGCGTTTTGTCCTTGAATTCGTCGAGCAAGATCAGAGCCGCTTGTTCCCAGAATTCCGCGCCGGAAGTGGCATTGCTGACAGAGTCGCCGAGCGCCGCGCATGCTTCCGCGAGCGTCCCGCGATCGCCGACCGCTTCGGCTGCGGCGCGCAGGCCCTCCCAGCCCATCAATTCTTCGGGGTGCGCTTCGACGACCTGGCGAAACGATTCGAGCGCGGCCGCGGTGTCGCCGAACGCGAGCTGATTGTAGCCGGCGAGCGCGGTGAGCACGCCGAGGCTCTCGTCACCCAAATTGAGTCCCACGTCGAGCAAGGCGTGCGCGCGCCGGCGCGGGTCGCTGCCCGGTGCTGCGAGCTCGAGGTTGGCGAGCTTCGCCGCAGGCTCTTCGGAATCGAGCGATCTCGGCGTGCCTTCACCCGAAAGCAGCGAGACGAGCGCGGCCGAAGCGTCGAACACCGCGCCGAAGGGCGCGGGCAAGCGTCGCGCGAGCGCGAGCCGCGCTTCGATTTCGCTCTTGATGTCGCCAGCGTGAATCGCGTCGCCGAGCCACTCGAGGGCCGGGGCCACGCCAGCATCGACGCTCGCCCAGTTGCTCGCGGCGTCGGTCAGGGTTGCCTCTGCGCCGTTGGTGGTGCGAGCGAGCTCGATGCCGTAAATCGCGCCGCGCGCGAGCGCTGCGCTGCCGCCGTTCTCGGCCAAACGATCGAGTGCCCGCGCGCGTTCGTCTTCTTCGCTGTTGTTCGGGCTCCACAGCGCGCGAGCGAGTACGGCGGCGCTGTGCAGCTCGGTGCCGGTGTGCTCGAGCGCGGTCGTGAGCGCGTCGCGCGCCGCGTTCGTGTCACCGCCGCGCGCCACTTCGAGCGCGAAGCGATCGAGCGCGGCCAAGTCCGGCGCGTTCTCGGCCGCGGCTTCGAGCGCGCGCCGGCGCGCGTGCAAATCGTTCGGCTCCGCCGCGGACAGTGCCCAGCCGAGCAGCGCGTTGGCTGCGCGTGCATGCTCGCTCGCGTCCGTGAACGAGGTTACGGCCGCTTTGCGATCGCCCGCTTGCCAAGAAAGAATGCCAGCTTCGAGCTCGAGCGCGAGGCCGAGTTCGGGATCGAGCGTCGCGCTGGCCGCCGCGGCGAGCACGTCCGCGGCTCGCGCCGGCGCGCCCTGCTTTTTTTCTAGGGTGCTGAGCGCGCGCGCAACCACGATGTCACCCGGCGTAGCGGCGTGTAGCGCGTCGAGCTCTTTCTGCGCAGTCGCGTGGTCGCCGCGCAAGATCGCGCGCAGCGCTCCAGTCAAACGCAAGGCTTGCGCGGTCGCCGGATCGCTCTCTTCGGCCGCGAGCGCGGCGAACGCGACAGTCGCGCCGTCGCTTTCGACGGCGATCGCGGGCGCCGCGCCGTCGGCGGGCGAGGGCAGCAAATCGAGCGCGTAGGCGCGGAGCGCATTGCCGAGCCAGGAGCCGCCGGGCGCCGCGGAAAGGCCGTTCAAAGACTGTAGCGTCGCGGCCTTTTCGGCACGCAAGCCGCGCGAGCGCGCGAGCTCGAACCACAGCCCCGCTTGCTCTCTTTCAGTCGCGCCCTGCGCGATCAAACGACGCGTCGCCTCTTCGTACCAAGTCGCATCTTCAGTCAGCGAAGCAAACAGCCGCGCGACGCGCGCGACGACGGCCGGCGGCGCGCCCAGCATGGCGGCTTGCGATAGTGCTGCGCGCGCGCCTTGCGGATCGCGCGCTTGGCGCGCCCAGACGTCGGCGGCGAGCAGGAACAGACGCGCTTTGGCTTCGTCGCTCGGGAATTGCTCGGCCGCGGCTTCGAGCGCGGAAGCAAACGCCTGCGCGTCTTCGCTCATGCCGAGTAGATCGAGTTGCAGCGCGCGAGCGGCGATGCTCGCCGGCTCTTCCGAGAGTGCG
>DASYCL010000745.1:0-2186 GCA_036500245.1 Polyangiaceae bacterium
CTGCGGCTCGCGCTAGCAAAGGCGACGCGCGCTCGCACGGATTTTCGCGTCGTGCAATTTTCGGTGCAGCGCGATCACTTGCACCTCATCATCGAGGCGAGCGGAAACACGGCGCTGTCGCGTGGTATGCAGGGGCTGGCAATTCGCATCGCCAGGCAGCTCAATCGCCTGCTCGGGCGCACTGGGAAGCTGTGGGCGGATCGCTTTTTTTCTCGTGTTTTGCGCTCGCCGCGCGTGGTGCGCAGCGCGCTCGCTTACGTGCTCGACAATTTTCGCAAACATCGCGAGTCGCGAATGGGAATCGTCGCGCGCATCGATCCCTATTCGTCCGCGCCGTATTTCAGTGGCTTTCGCGAGCTCGGCGGCCGAACACCGTGGGAACTCGCTGCGAGCCCGGCCTGGCCGCTCTCACCGCGAGGCGTGCAGCCACCAAAAACGCGGAGCGAGCTGCCGGTGCTGAGAGCACGAACCTGGCTCGCGTTGCACGGCTGGCGCAAAGGCGGCGCCCTCACGACCAATCACGTGGCTTCAATCGACTCGCATTGATTCGAGCACGACACTTGGGAGGGGCGGCGGCGCGCGCAGGCGGCGAAGCCGCGAGCACGGCGCGGGGTGGGCATCAGTTCAAATCAGCGCAGCAACGCGCGCCGGTCGAGTAATCGAAGTAGCTCTGCGCGTGGGAGGAGATTTGCGCATCGCAGCCTTTGGTCGTGGGGCGCGCGTAGAAGCCGCCGAGGAACATGCCGTCTTCGACCCATTCGTCGAGGTTGCCGACCATGTCGTAGATGCGATCGCTGCCCCATTCGCTGGCGCAGCTCGCGGTCGCGCCGGTGAGGCGAAGCAGCGGATCGTTGCCTTCTTCGACCAGGTTGAGTCGCGGATCGAGTAGCCCGATCGAGGAGGTGGCGTGCAGCTCGTAGCCGGCGTGAAGCGCGCGGTGCACGTTGCATTTGGCGGCGCGAAAGTCGTCCCCGTAGGGGAATCGCTGATCCTTTTGGCCGCGGCAGGCGCTGACCCACTCGTCTTTGGTGCACAGGCGCTTGTGCGCGTTCTCGCAAGCTCTCTTGGCCAAGCGGTAAGACAAATAGGCTTGCGGCACCACGCCGGGCAGCGAGACCGCGCGCGGCTCGAAGTGGTGTTCGCGCTGAAAGCTCGACAGTTCCGGCAATGGGAACGAACGCGCCGCGGGCGAGCCGAACTGCTCGCGCTCGCAGAGCCAAGCGTCGCGCACGCTCGCGGCGAGCTTCGGGCTCGGCGGATAGTACGGCGACAATGCTTCCCCAGTTTTCGCGTCGACGGTGGAGACCTCGTAGCGATCGATGCAAAAGGAATGCACGCGCACCATGTCCGCGCTGCACTGGCGCGCCTTGCGCGGCGCGTCCGCGCGCGAGCTCTTGAAACCGAGCGCGGCGACCACGAAACAGAGCGACGCGAAGATCCGGCGCATGCGCGAAAATACGAACATTTTCGTCTCGGCCTGACGAGCGCGAAATAGCGCGCGAGGCGAAAGCGGCGGAAATAGCGCTACGGGCGCTTATGCGAAAAAAGCGCGCTCCGCCCGGAGCTCGTGCCGGGGAGTTTCGACAATTGCAATCCCGCGCGCGGCGACGCATGTTCGAATGCGCATGGCGACGGAGGCGAACAGCGAGGCGCTACGCTTGGTGGAGCGCATCCGCGCGTCGACTCAAATCGATGACGAACGCATCTTACGCGCGTTCGAACGCGTGCCGCGTCACGAGTTCGTGAGCGAGACGCAGCTTCTGCACGCTTACGAAGATCGCGCGCTGCCGCTCGGCGAAGAGCAGACCATCAGCCAGCCGAGCATGATCGCGATCATGCTCAAGGAGCTCGCCTGTGAGCCCGGCGAGCGCGCGCTCGAAATTGGCGCGGGCTCGGGTTACGCGGCGGCGCTGCTCGGCGAGCTCGTGACGGAAGTGTATACGGTCGAAGTGCGGCCCGCGCTCGCCGCACGCGCGAGAGAGAGCCTCGAGCGAAGCGGAGCGACGAACGTGCACGTGATCGACGGCGACGGCAGTTGGGGTTTGCCCGAGCACGCGCCTTACGATCGCATCTTGGTCTCAGCTGCGCCGAAACGCGTGCCGGGCGCGCTGGTCGAGCAGCTCGCGCTGGGCGGGAAAATCGCGATCCCGGTCGGGGACGAGCACACCCAAACCCTGCTCGTCGGG
>DASYCL010000746.1:0-6052 GCA_036500245.1 Polyangiaceae bacterium
CCGCAGGAAAGGCCGGTCAGGTCGCCCTCACCGCCTGCATGCGAAAACTCTTGACCATCCTCAACGCAATGATCCGAGACAATCGCCCATGGGCCGCCACAAATCCTTGACCAGAGACACAGCTGCTGTTCGGTCAGTTCTCGTTACTCGCCTCTCTTTCCAAAACCGTGATCAGCCCGGCGAATCAGTAGCGCTGTTTTATTTCCGGGCATCTGGCCCCACCCCTTCGCGCGCGCTGGGGCGCGAAGAAGGAGAGCGGGAGAGGGGATGATTACTCGAGCCTCGGCTGCTCCTCACTCGCGCTCAGATCTTCCAGCTGCAAGTTGAGTTCGGCACCGAGGAGCAGCGTTAGGCACATAATCCAGAGCCAACCGAGCACGATCGCGACGGCGGAGAGCGCACCGTAAAACAGCGCAAATCGCGCCAAATGGTGCGCATAGTAGGCGAACGCGAGGGACGCGGCGCCCGAGGTCGCGACAGTTACAACCGCGCCGGGCCAGACGCGGCGAACGACGCGCGGCCGCCGCACCGCGATGCGAAAGAAGCCCGCGAGTAACGCGGTGAAGATCGCGAGCACGAGCGCGAGCAGCAAGAAGTGGCTCGCGCGATCGAGCAACGGCACCTGCCCGAGCGCGACGAAATGCAAGAGTGCTGCAGGCCCGCCCGCGAGCGCCACCGCGATCGAGCCGCTCGCGGTGAAGAGCCCGATCGCGAGGATCACGCAAGCGAGCGCGAGCAAGCGTCGCTTCCACCACGGCCGTCGTTCGGCACCGACCGTAATTTCGAGCACTGCCATCAGCGTGTTGAACGCGGACGAGGCGAGCCAGAGCGCACCTAACAGCGCCACTGGCGCGACGGCGCTGACCGAAAATTGGCCGAGCTGGGTCCAAATCACGGTCCTGACTTCTTGCGGCGTCAAATCCATCAGCAGCGACGCGCTCGTGAGCACCGCGTCGCTGGCTTGCGAGAGCCGCGCGAACAGCCAGCCGGCGAGCGCGAACATCGGAATCGCGGCTAAGAACAAGTCGAAGGCCATCGCGCTCGCGGCTTGCAGCGTGTCCCGCGTAACGAGCCCGCGGGCGACGAGCCAAAGCCGATGACTGAACGGCGTGGTGCGAGCGATCGCCGCGGCGCGGATCGAGACGCGCTCCCAGCGGCCGCTCTGTGGCGGCGGCTCCTCTTCGGAGCTATTCACCCAACCGTCGTTCATCGCTTCATCGATCGAGGGTCTGGCACAAACCGGGAAACTATCGCATACCAGAGCCCGTGACGCTTCACCAGGAGACGCTCGAGGTCCGCACGCGGGGCCCGGGATTAGTCAACATAACCGCGGAGGTGAGCGCAATCCTCGCGCGGAGCCGGATCAGCATCGGGCTATGCACGGTGTTCATTCAACACACTTCGGCGAGCCTCGTGATCCAGGAAAATGCCGATCCCGCGGTGCTGCGCGACCTGGAGCAATTTCTCGCGGACCTCGCGCCCGAGTCACGCGCTTGGGAACACGACGACGAAGGTCCGGACGACATGCCGGCGCACGCACGCTCGGCGCTCACCAAAACTTCGGAGACGATTCCGTGCGCAAGCGGCAAGCTCGCGCTGGGCGTGTGGCAGGGGCTTTACTTGTGGGAGCATCGCCGGAGCCCACACACGCGCCGGCTCGTCGTGCACATCGCTGGAGAGCGCGAGTGACGCCGGCGCTCGCGGTTACGGCTCGCTGCCTTGGAGTAGCGCGGGACCGAGCGCGGGGTTGATCTCGACGATGTAACGTTTGGCAGCGATGCGCTTCGTGTCGAGTGCCTTGCCGTTTTGCGTCGCGTTCAGCGTGGCCCTGTCGATCTCGGTGTCGACGATCACGCTGACGACGGTGGCGTTGGCCAAACACAGCTGGCTCGGCGACGGAAAGCTCAGCACTGCGTCGTCGATGTTCGGCACGCAATACTGACGCGCGAAGCGATAGTGCCCGACCGTGCTCGGCGTATCGACCCAGAGCTCTCCCGAGTCGACTTTGCTTTTGACGTAGTCGAGGTGCGTTTCGTAATCAGCCGTGGGAATCGGCTCCCAGGACATGTCGTTCACGCCGTGGAGCTCGCGGATCGCCCAGGATTTTTTGCTGATCGCGTCATCCACGTAAGCGGTGAGCACGTCCGGATTTGCTGGGTAATAGATCGAGTTCTCGTCATTGTAGACGTCGAAATTCTCGCGCAGTGGATCGCTGAAATCGAGTGGAGTGACGCCCTTCAGTCCCGCGCGCGCGCCGCTATAACCGATGGCGCCGAGGTGATCGATCATGTCCTGCGTGAAGCTGTCGTACGGGAAGATGAAGTACTCGAGCTTCTGATCCGGAATGTTCGCCGCGAGTACGTTCGTTGCCTGATCGATCTCGATCGACAGATCCGGCGCTGGCGTGGCGGTGACGAAATCCGGGTGCGTCCAGGAGTGGCACAAGATCTCGTGGCCGTGCGCGACCAAAGTTTCGACCTTGGACCAGACTGAGCGCTCTTGGCAGCGTTCGACGATGGCGCCGAAGCCGGCGCGGAGCCCGCGCGAAGTCAGCTCGGGATCCGCGATCGTGAACAAGCTGTCCAAGGTGTAGTCGCAGGCGTCGTCGTGGATGATCGAGTAGGCGGCGGTCGCGTTGTCTTTCCACGTGCTGATGCCCTCGAGGGTGATCTGCCCGACGTTGCTCGCGGGCGCCGCACCCGAGGACCCCGCCATGCCGGCCGAGCCGCCGTTTCCGCCCGTGGAGTTCGAAATTCCGGCGAACCCGCCCGCGGCATCACTCGCGCCGCCTCCGACCTGCAGGAAACCGCCGCCGGAGCTCGCGGGAGCACCGCCCATAGGTCCACAACCAATCAAAATCACTAAGGATAATGAAGGTGCGACCAAGCGGAGAGCGCACATGTGGCGGGTCATAGCAGTGTGTAAATATGGCTTCCTATGTAGTTTGGCTCAGTTTGATATTCAGAAGCGATAAAGCGAGCGGTTTTCAAATTTTCTTAGCCCTGCCTGCGCTATGGCTCGCGGCTTTGCTGGAAGTTTTCGCTCGCACTGGTTGGCGAGCGCGCTCGCTGCTCGAGCCTGCTCGCTTCGTCGCCTTCGCTCGATCGACGACGCGGATCACCATTCTGAGCCCGGACCAAGTCTCGTCAATCGCGCAGACCTTGTTGTCGACTAGGCCGCGCGCGAGGCCGAGCCGGCGCACGTCCGCTTCGGTCACATCCGTCGCGATGCCGGAGGCCTTTTTCGGCCAGCAAATCCAGAGTCCGCCGTTCGAGGCCAGCCGTTCATGCGCGCGCGGCAGCGTGCGCGCGAGCTTTGCGAGCGAGTCAGCGAAACACAAGATCACATCCAGCGATGAATTGCCGCGTGCCGCGTCGGTCACTGTCACACCTTGTGGCAGCGCGCCGAGCGTGGTCGCAAAGTCCTTCGGCGCCGCAACGATGCCGAAGCGGGCGCTCGGCTTCAGCCCGAGCTTCTGGGGCAGCGGCGTGCCCGAATAACCGGCCATTCTTCCACGGATCATACACGGTTTGGCGCCCCCCGGCAGGCTCTGTAGTAAGGCTCGCCGAGCTGAACCCATGCTCGATCTTCGTTATGCGACGCCGCTCGAATGGCTCGACGTAGTCTTCGCCGACTTCGACTCGTTCTTGCTCGACCACGCGTCGTGCGAGCGCAAGGCCGCGGCGACCGGCATGTCCTTCGTGGTGCGTTATCCGGACAAGAGCGCGATCATCGAGCCGTTGATCGAGTTCGCGCGCGAAGAGCTCGAGCACTTTCAAATCATGTATCGGATCATCCACGCGCGCGGCTTGGTCTTGGCGGATGACTATAAAGATCCGTACGTGAATGCTTTGCGTGGCCAAGTGCGCACCGGCGGAGAGGGCACGCTGCTCGATCGCTTGCTGGTTGCCGGGATCGTGGAGGCGCGCGGCTGTGAGCGGCTGTTCATGGTGGCGGAGGCATTGAGCCGCAAAGAGTCGCCGCTGGCTCAGCCGTATTTGGATTTAGCTCGCGCCGAGGCGCGCCATCACGGTTTGTTCTTTCGCCTAGCGCGAGCTTGCTTCGCGGATGCGGAGCTCGAAGAACGCGCTTCGACGTTGCTCGATTTCGAAGCCGAGCTCGTAAAAAAAATGCCGCACCGCGCCGCGGTTCACTGAAGCCGTGGCCAGCGCGGGCAGGGACTCGAAATATTTTGCTGGCTACGCCGAGCCGGAAGCAAGGCTCGCCGCGACGTTGAGCGGCTACTATTCCGCGGCGATCGTGGTGCCGCTATGCCGCGAGTCGATCGAGTTCTTGCGCGGCTACGAAGCCGCGCTCGCGGCCAGCTCCGAACGCGTGCTGATGATCTTGGTCGTCAACGGCGCGGAGCATGCGAGCGCCGAAACGCACGGCGCAAATCGGCGCCTGCTCGACGAACTCGCGCGCCGCTTCCCCGAGCGCGCGCGGCTCGAGGCTGAAAATGTCCGCACGACGGCGGAGCTCGCGCGAGCCGAGCACTGCGATCTGCTTTGGCTCGATCGGGCGAGCCCGGGTTTGCTTTTGCCGAGCGGCGAAGGCGTCGGTTTGGCCCGCAAGATCGGCGCGGATCTGGCGGCGGCGCTGTGGGCTTGCGGGCAAATCGCCTGCGCACAAATCGGTTCGAGCGACGCGGACGCGACTTTGCCGAGCGATTACTTCGCGCGACTCGCGGCGAGCGCATCGATGGAAGCATGCACGGCGTTGCTTTGGCCGTTCGTGCACGAGCCGAGCGGCGAGCTTGCGATCGACGAAGCGACGGTGCGCTACGAAATCTCGCTTCGCTACTACGTGCTCGGTCTCGCTGCGGCGAAATCACCGTACGCGTATCAGAGCATCGGCAGCTCGCTCAGCTTCGATGCTGCGGCGTATGTGAGCGTGCGCGGTTTTCCGAAACGCGCCGCCGCCGAGGATTTTTATCTGCTCGACAAGCTTGCCAAAGTCGGGCCATTGCGCCGGCTCGGCGGCGCGCCGATTCGGCTCGCGGCTCGCGCATCCGACCGCGTGCCGTTCGGGACTGGGCGCGGCACGAGTGAAATTGTCGGGATTCGCGCGGGCGGCGCTGAGTTCGAGCTCTATGCGCCGGAGTCGTTCGGCGCGCTCGCCGCAGTGCTCGAAGGGTTGAACGCGTTCGCGGAGTCCGCAGAGCTCGAAGCGTTGCGTGACAGCATCGCCAGCAAAGAACCCGCGCTCGCGCACGAAATCGGCGACGCGCTCGAGCGACTCGGAGTCTTTGCCGCATTTTCGCAGGCCGCGACGCAAGCCAAACCCGGTCCGAGCTTGAAGCGCCGCGTGCACACTTGGTTCGATGCGCTGCGCACGTTGCGCTTTTTACACCTGCTTCGCGCTCGCGCTTTGCCGGCGCTTGTTTGGCGCGAAGCGTTGGCGCGCGCGTCGTTCCTCGACGCACCGTTCGCGGACGGTCCGAGCGCGGACGCGGTTCGTTCGCGCTTGGCCAATGCCGAAGCGCTGCTGCCTGCGTCGGTCGGCCCAACGTTGCCGTGAGCGTCCGAGCGAGCGCGACGCAGCTCGACGCCGAAGGCTGTGACGATCTTCGCGCGGCTCGGTGACCATCAAAAAATAGAGAACGAAACTCGAGCCAAGCACTGTCGCAAGCGAGATACAGTGCGGGACGGTCGTTCACGGTGCTGGCGATTTGCCGTGAATTTGTCGGAAGCGCGCGCGCTTTGGGCGGCACGTCGGTTGCTAATCGAACGGCATGCGTCGCGCTTTTGCTTTTGGTTTGGGGGTTGCCTGGGGCGTCGCTGCGAGCACTGCGAACGCCGCGCCGGCGTTGATTGCCGCAAGCGATCCGAGTCGGATTGCCGAGGTTCAGCTCGCGAAGGTCGCCGCGGATCGCGCGCCGCTGTGGCTCAGCGTGCGGACGTCGGGGCAAACCGAGCTCGCGCTCGTGACTTCGCAGGCGAACGTCGAGTCTGCGGCGAACGCGGATGCGTGGCTACGTGCGCTCGATTTTTCGACGCGCGTGCGCGTGAGCCCGCCGCCTGGGCTACTCGCGACGTGCGCGACGACGCGC
>DASYCL010000747.1:0-4098 GCA_036500245.1 Polyangiaceae bacterium
GGTTCCGGCGCAATCAGCTCGCCGATGGGGGCGCCCGGGCGCCTGGCCAAAATCGAGCACTGACCTGTTCCCGGACGAAAAGTGAACATGATCGAGACGGACATTCTGCAGGCTGAGCTCGAACGGTTGTTCGAGCTCCCCGAGCTGCTCACCTTGAGCCGCGACCTCTTGGGCTTCGATCCGGACAGCGTGGGAGGGACCGCTGCCAAGGCTTCGTTCGCAGGCGCGCTCACCGCACATTGCCTCGAACACGACGCGATCGAGGCTTTATGCGACGCCGTGCTCGCGACGCACGGCGAAGTGAACGCCAAGATCGCCGATCTGCGCGTCACCGGCGTGGCGCTGGACGAAGAGCTGAAAGCGCAGAGCGAACTTGGTTCGTTCACGATCTTGCGCAAGCTCGGTGAAGGCCGGCTGGCAATTTCGTACGTCGCGCGCAAGGACGGCGCGGAGTACCGCGTCAAAGTGCTGCGCCGCGAAGCAACACGCGACCAACGCGGCCTGCAACGTTATTTGACCGTCAATCGCTTGATCGGGCAGATCGAGCACGCGGGGCTACCGAAGGAGCTCAGCGCGGGCAAAATCGGCGAGCGTTACGCGATTTCGCATGTGCACGTGGACGGCCAGCCGCTGTCGCAACGCATCGCGCGCACCGGGCCGATGCACATCAACGAAGCCAAGGCGCTCGTGCGCGGCATCTTGGAGCCGCTCGCCGCACTCCACACGCGCCGCATCGCGCACGGCGATCTACGGCTCGACAACGTGATCGTCGCGCGCGGGAACGACGGCGCGCAGCGCGTGCTCTTGGTCGATGCCGGCTCGGATCGGTTGCGCGCGCGCGCTCGCCTCGTGAACGGGCGGAACGAGCTGTTTTCGACCGTCGGTTCGCCGCGCACGGTGTCGCCGGAACAGATCCGCGGCATGACGGCCGATCCGACGAGCGACGTCTATTCGTTCGGCGCGATGCTGTACGAGGTGCTCACGGGCAAGCCCTTGTTCGGCGAAAAGCCCGCGCTCGAAGCCGCGTTCGCGCATTTGACGAGCGAGCCGCCGCCGCCGAGCTCGGTTGGGCCGCGCGGTTGGGTGCCCAAGGATTTGGACGATTTGGTGCTGCGCTTGCTGGCGAAGGATCCGGCGCGCCGCCCGAAAACCGCGCAGGAGGCGCTGTCGTTTTTCGAAGAGACCAAGCCTTCGACGGTGCAAGCGCCGCTCGTCACGATCACGCCGGCCGAGCTGGACGCGAAAATCGAAGCCTTGGTCGGAAACGCAGCGAACGACGAAGCCGCGCTCGAGCTCGAAGCGACGGTCGAACACGGCGCGGACGCGACGCGCGTCGCCGAAGCCTTCGAGATGGCGGCTGACACCACCGAAGAGAGTGACGAAGGCAAAGACACCAAGAAGAGCCTGTGGTTTCGCGCCGCGCGCTTGTACACCGGTCGCGGCGAAAATCCCGAAAAGGCCGAAGGCGTGTTCGCGCGCATCGTCGCGCTCGATCCGGAAGACATGGTCGCCGAGCGCGGGCTCGAGGACGTGCGCCGGCGACTCGGCAAATTCGAAGAGGTCGTCGAGATGCTGCTCGCGCGGGCCGAGAAAGCCGAAAGCCCGAGCGAACGCGCGCGCGCTTTGGCCGAAATCGGCAAACTCTACGCGAGCGAACTGAAGGACACCGACCAAGCCATCGTCGCCTTCACTCAAGCGTTTTGCGAAGATCCGAACCAAAGCTCGGTCGTGAACGAGATCGAGCGCCTCGCCGGCAGCAATCAGCAGGCCTGGAACGAAGTGCTCGAGAACTGCACGGGCAGCGCGCAAGACGAGAACGTACCGGTCGAGACGCGAAACGCGATCTTCATTCACATGGGTGATTGGTACGACGAGAAGCTGAAGCGCGCCGATCTGGCCCTACCCTGCTTCCAAGCCGTGATCGGAAGTGATCCCGCGAACGACGCAGCGCTCGAGGGCATGACCCAGATTTATCGCAAGGCGCAGCAATGGTCCGAGCTCGGCATGGTGCTCACGCGCCGCGCGGACGCCGCGCCGACGCCGGCTCGAGCTCGCGAATTTCGCGCGGAAGCAGCCGAAATCCTCGAGCTCCGCCTGAACGACACGGCGAGCGCGCGGACTCTCTACGAGCAAATCTTGGCCGAAGATCCGGGCCAGGCGAAGGCCAACGACGCACTTTCTCGCATCTACGAGCGCACCAACGACTTCGCGAACTTGGTCAAAACACTCGAGCGCCGCGCCGACAGCGCGCGCGGCGAAGACAAGTACAAGGCGCTGAATCGCATTGCCGAAATCTACGAGACGAACCTGAGCGACGACGGCGAAGCGCAGAAGCGCTACACGGCCGTGTTCGCGCTCGACAGCTCGAACCTCGAAGCGCTACGCGGCCTGGATCGGCTGTATTCGAAGCTCGGCCGGTTCCAGGATTTGCTGGAGAACCTGCTCCGGCAGGTCGAAGTCGCGGCCACGCCGCGGCAAAAGGTGACGCTCTGGGAACGCATCGCCGCGATCTACGACGAAGAGTTCCTCGATCATGAAAAAGCAGCCGACGCGCTCGAGCGCGTGCTCGCGATCGACTCCGCCAACGAAGGCACGATGACCGCGTTGATCCGCCACTACCGCGCGCTCGATCGCTGGGAGAACGTCGCGGGCTTGTACGAGCGGCAATTGAAGCTCGTCACGGAAGCGCCGCGCCGGATCGCGCTCTTGCTCCAGCGCGCGAAGGTGCTGGCCGATCAAATCGGTTCGCCCGAACGCGCGATGCAAGCGTACGACGCGGTGCTCGAGCTCGATCCGCAACACGCCGGCGCGCTCGAGGCCATCGCGCACCTGCGCGAAGCGAGCGGGGACGCGAACGCGGCGCTGGCCGCGCTCGAAACGCTGGCCAGCAAGGCGAGCACGCCGGAAGCCAAGGCCGAACAGTTCATTCGCGCCGCCAAGCTGCTCGAAAGCCGCGGCGATCGCGACGGCGCGATCGAGCGCTACAAGCGTGCCCTCGATGCGAACCCGAAAGATGCGACTTCGGCCGCCGCGCTGCGCGACGCATACGCCGCGCGTGGCGACGTCAACGCCGCGATCCAGCTGATCGAGCGCGAAATCGCCCACACTGAAGGCGATCTCGCGAAGGGTCGCTTGGCCGGACAAATGGCCACGCTGTTCAAAGAGCGACTGAAAGACGACAAGCGCGCCGAAGAAGCCGCGCGGCGCGCGGTCGCGCTCGACCCGATCAACCTCGAAGCGCTGACCGTGCTCGGCGACATCGCTTTCGACGCCAAGCGCTTCATGGAGGCAGCGACGCAGTACGAGCTCATCGCCAGTCGGGCCGATTCGCTCGAGAAGAAAGAAGCGACGCGGCTACTCGTGCGCTACGTGGACGCGTTGAGCCAAACCGGCTCGACCGAGAAGGCGCTCGCCCCGATGGACACACTGCTCCGCATTGCGCCGGACGATTCGGAGGCGCTCGAGCGCGTCGCGCAAGTGACGTTCGAGCATGGCGCGCCGAAACGCGCCGCGGAGCTGTACAAGGATTTGCTCGCGCGCTTCGACACTGTGCTCGCCGGAGAAAGCCGCGTGCGCGCGCACTACCGCTACGGCGAAGCGCTGCGCCTGAGCGGCGACCTCGCGGGCGCGCTAGCTCCGCTACAGGAAGCCGCCGATCTCGATCCGAGCGCGAGCGAGCCGCTGTTCGCGCTGGCCAAGCTGTTCGAAGCCCAAGAAAAATGGGCGGAAGTGATCAAGGTCAAGACACGTCACCTCGACATCGCGAGCGGCGACGAACGCGTCCAGCTCCTGGTCGATATCGGCGATCTGGCTTCGGGTAAATTGAACGATCGCGCACAAGCCGCGAAGAGCTTCGTGGCCGCGCTCGAAGAGCGCCCCGACGATCGCCGGCTGCTCAGCAAATTGATGCAGCTCTACAGCGAAGAAAAAGACTGGAACAAACTGGTCGACGTCGTGCTTCGCTTGGCGGAATTCGTCGATGACCCGAAGCAGAAGGTCAAATACCTGCACACGGCGGCGATCGTCACCGCGCGCCAGGTGGGCGATCCGGATCGCGCGCTCGACTTTTACGAACAAGTGCTCGCGCTCGAGCCGGGC
>DASYCL010000748.1:0-9609 GCA_036500245.1 Polyangiaceae bacterium
ATCTCGCGAAGCTCAACAACGTGAATTACGAGCGCAATACCAAGTTCGGCATCGGCACGGCGAACCATCTGTGGATTGGCGGCGCGTTCACCGATTGGTTCGTGTTCGGGCTCGGGCTCACCGCCTTGAGTTTGCAGCACGAGAACGCGAAAGCCACGGCCTCGGCGTTCACGTTTCACGTGCAAGGCTATCCGCTCTTCTATCGGGGCGGCACGCTCCGCGATCTTTCGCTGTTCGGTGAGTTCGGCGCGGGCGGCATGAAGATCAACGGCGGCTCGCGCGAAGAAGCGGACGGCGGTTTGATGAGCGTGATCGGCGTCGGTTCGGCGTGGGAACCAGTGCGTTTCTGGCACTTCACGTTCGGGCCGTCGGTCGAATATTTACGGATGTGGAGCCAGAGCATGAGCACGCATGCCGCGCTCGTCGAAGCGCGTCTGACGTTCTTCGGCGGGCCTTAGTCTCAGGCGCGACGTCCACACACGACGCGCTCAATCCCCGCAAGATCCTTCGCGCGTGCGACACCCACGAAGCCCGCCGCTGCGAACAAATCGGCGACCGCGGGAGCTTGACCGAAGCCGACTTCGAGCGCGATGAGCCCGCCCGAGACCAGGTAGCGCGGCGCTTCGGCGAGCAGGCGGCGAATCACGTCGAGGCCGTCCGCGCCGCCGTCGAGCGCGAGCCGCGGTTCGAAATCGCGCACGTCGGTGTCGAGCGTCGCGATTTCGGCGCTCGGAATGTACGGCGGATTGGCGGTCACGAGTTCGAAATGCTCGTCCGCCGAAAGCGGCGCGAACAAGTCGCCTTCGAGCACCGCGACGTGGTGCGCGACTCCGCTGCGCTGCACATTTTCCCGCGCCAAAGCCGCGGCGTCCGCCGACAAATCGATCGCGGTGATGCGCCAAGTCGGTCGCTCTTTGGCGAACGCAACCGCGACGCATCCCGAGCCCGTGCACAGATCGAGCATGCGCCCGTATAAATGCCGCTCGCGCGTGCCGGCGAGCGCGGTTTCGACGAGGACTTCGGTGTCCGGACGCGGAATCAACACGCGGCGATCGACGTGAAAGGGCAGCGCAAAGAACTCACGGCGCCCCAAAATATAAGCGATCGGCTCGCCGCTCCTACGCCGCTTGATGAGCTCCCGATAGCGCCCGAGCTCGGCCTCGCTGAGCGGTCGCTCGGCTTCGATGATCAGCTTGATGCGATCGAGTCCGAGTGCCTCACCGAGCAAGAGCTCCGCGTCGAGCCGCGCGCTCTTGTTGTTGCGTCGCCGAAAATCATCCGTCGCCCAGGCGAGCACGCGCTTGATCGACCACGGCTCTGTTTGCTGTTCGTTCACTTTGGACTCGGAAACGCGCGCGCTCGTGCTCACTCGGATTCGGTCGGCTTGGCGCCCGCGGCTGGAATGCAGGCGACTTCGAGACAGCTCTTGGGAGGTGGGGTTTGGGCTGGGTCTGGGTACCACGCGGGGCGGTAAAACGAGAGCGATTGTGCGCTCCACTCGAGTTGGGAGTCGGCGAGGCGGCAGCCCTTCGGGACCAGCACCGCGCGCCCGTCCAGCCATTCCCAGCGTCGCCCGGTCCAATCCCAAAAGCCGTCGCGCCAGACGCAGGGGCTACCGGAGTGCGGCGCGAGCGGGATTTCCTCGATTCGCGCTGGCGGCGGCGGATAGTCGACGGCGATGGCCTGAGCGTTCGCGGGCTGCGCGCTACGCGGCGCAGTCACGAGTTGCGCAGCGCCGCACGCGCTGAGCAGCGGTAGCACTGCCGCGAAGTAACGTCGCGCAGTCACGGAAACACCAGCTGCACGATGAGATCTCCGAACAACATGTATTCGATCGTGGCGAGCGCGAGGAACGGGCCGAACGCGAGCCGCGCCTTGCCGAAGCCGGCTTCGGGTTCGAATGCGAGCGGATCGCGCGCGATTTCGCGCTCGAGCTCGGCGCGAGCTTCGCCTTCGCTGCTCTCGAGCAAGGCTCGAAGCTCTGCTCGCTCTTTGATCACGGCCTCGGGCTCTTCGAGTTTTCCGCGCGCGACGAAGATGGCGAGCGCTGCGAATGTGGCCTGCACCGCGCCGCCGAGCAGCGTGAAGAGCGCTCCGCGCCAGCCGAACCAAGCGCCTGCGAGCATCACGAGTTTGGCGTCCCCGAGGCCCATGCCGGGCAAACCGCGCAATTTGCCGTAGATGACGTCGAACGGCAGCCACACGATGACGAAGCCGATCGCCGCGCCGAGCAACGCATCCGTGAGGCGCGCGCCGCGGAGCGGTACGCTCAAAAGGCCGAGCAGCGCGCCGCCGAGCGTGATCGGATCCGGCAAGTACATGTGATCGAGATCGATGAACGCGGCGGCGAGCACGCCGAGCGCGAGCGCAAGATACAGCGCGAACAACGCGACGATCTTCCACCACGCCGTCTCGTCCGGCAGCTCGAAGATGATCGCGCGCACGATCGCCCAAGCAATGAGTCCTCCGAGCGCTTCGATCAACGGGTAGCGAACCGAGATTTTGGTTTTGCAGCAGCGCGCGCGTCCGCCGAGCACGAGCCAACCGAGAATCGGAATGTTGTCGAACGCGCGGATCGGCTTGCCGCAGCCGGGGCAACGCGAGCCCGGGTGCGACAAACTCTCGCCGCGCGGCAGCCGATAAATCACGACGTTCAAGAAGCTGCCAAAGGCGAGGCCGAGCGCGACGGCGACCGCCGTGACGAACGGACCTGGAAGATCGGCGAGCGTGAGCAAGCACTCGGGTCATAGCAAAAGTTCGGGCGAGGCGCGCTTTGCGTCGCTCGCCCGCGCAACGCTTCCCGGTTTGCGGCCGGTAGCCCCGAAAAGGGCATCGCGCTAACGTCGCGATCATGGCCGAAGTTGCGACCACCCTGTCGCTCGATCGCTACGCACCGGACGCGAAGGCGTTGGTCGCGGCGGCGCAGTCGCTCGCGGACGAACGTAAGCACGCCGAAGTTCAGCCGCTCCACCTGCTCGTGCGCGCGCTCGGTCGCGACCAGGGTGTGCGCGCAGTGTTCGAGCGCGGCGTGAGCAATCTGCTCGAATTCGAGGCTGCGCTCGAACGCGCGATCGGCAATTTGCCGCGCTCGAACGAACCCGCGTATCTGTCCGCGTCGATGCTCGACTTGCTCGAGCGTGCCCAGCGCGAAGCCGATCGCGAAAAATCCGAAAAGGTGACGATCGAACACGTGCTGAACGCGCTGTCGCAAGAAATCCGCGGCTCGGCTGGCGAGATCCTGACCGCGTTCGGCGTACTTCCGGGTTCTTTGCGTCAGCACATGGCGGCGCTGCGCTCGGTGCCATCGGTCGCGCGCGCGCAAAATCTTGCGCCGGGCGCTTTCGCGCGTCCGCTGCTCGGTGACCCGGACGAGCCGGTGCTGCTGCGCGTCGCCGAAGTTCGACGCTTACTCACGATCTTGGAGCGTAGCCAAAAGAGCCATCCGCTTTTGGTCGGTGAAGCGGGCGTGGGCAAAGGTGCGGTCGTGCGCGCGCTCGGTCAACGCATCGCGTGCGGCGACGTGCCGACCAGTTTGGCCTCGACGAAACTGCTCGAAATCGACACGGGCGCGCTCGTGTCCGGCGCGCGCCTGCGCGGCGAGATCGAAGATCGCGTCAAAAAATTGCTCAGCGACGTTGCAGGCTCGCCTCAGATTTTGGTGGTGCGCAATGTCGAGCAGCTATTCGGCCAAGGTCCGTCCGGCTCGGCCATCGGCGATGTACTGAAGCCGGCGTTGATCCGCGGTGAATTGCGCCTGCTCGCGACCACGACGCCGGAAGGCCTGAAGCGGCTCGAAGAGCGTGACGCGCAAGTCTTGCGTTTGTTCACCCAATTGCCGATCGCCGAACCGACGCTCGAGCAAGCGACCGAAATCGTGCGCGGCGTCGCCGCGCGCTACGAAAAGCATCACGGCGTCGAGATTGGCGAGCGCGCGATCTTGCTCGCGGTGCAGCTCGCCAAACGCTATGTGCCGGATCGCTGTCTGCCGGACAGCGCGCTCGATTTGCTCGACGAAGCCGCCGCCGCCAAGCGCGTCGAAGTGGATGGCGTGTCCAGTGATGCGGATGCGTCGCTGCGCCGGCTCGAGTCGGTGCGCGCGCAGCTCCGCACGCTCGAGCACAGTGAAGACGTCGAAAGCCAGACCCAGCGCGAGAAATTGCGCGCAGAGCTGCCCGCGCTGGAAGAAAAAAATCAGCAAATTCGCGCCGAGCGAGCGGCGCGGCGCGGCGTAGTCGGCGCGGTCCGTGCACTGCGCGCCGAGCTCGACGCCGCGCGAACCGAACGCGAGAGCGCGCTCGGGCAAAAAAACTTCGCCCGCGTCGGCGAGATCGAACACGCTATTTTGCCGGAGCTCGAAGCGCGCTTGGGCAAGGCCGAAGAAACCGCGAAGAGCGCGGCCGAGCCGCCGCCGCGGATCTTGAGCGAACGAGACGTCGCCGCGACGCTGGCGGTTTGGACCGGTATTCCGGTCGCGAAAATGCTCGAAGGCGAAGCCGACAAGCTGCTCAAGATGGAAGCGCGCCTGGCGGAGCGCGTGGTCGGTCAAGAAGACGCGGTCGCCGCGGTGGCCCGGGCGGTGCGTCGCGGTCGCGTCGGGCTGCGCGATCCGGGCAAGCCGATCGGCTCGTTTTTATTTTTGGGCCCGAGCGGCGTCGGCAAAACCGAGCTCGCCAAAGCATTGGCGCGATTTCTGTTCGATGACGACCAAGCGCTCACGCGCCTCGACATGAGCGAGTTCATGGAACGGCACATGGCGCAACGCTTGATCGGCGCGCCGCCAGGCTATGCGGACAGCGAGCAAGGCGGCTTTTTGACGGAAGCCGTGCGCCGCCGCCCGTATTCGGTGCTCTTGTTCGACGAAGTCGAAAAGGCGCACCAAGACGTATTCAACCTGCTCTTGCAAGTGCTCGACGACGGCCGGCTTACCGACGGCCGCGGGCGGCTCGCGGACTTTTCGAACACGGTCGTGATCATGACCAGCAACATCGGCTCCGAGCGCATTCTCGAAAGCGACCCGAAGCTGTTCGACAGCGAGGCCGGGCGCGAAGCGTTGCGGGACGTCTTGCTCGAGCGATTGCGCGAATTTTTTCGGCCCGAGTTTTTGAATCGCGTCGACGAGACGTTGCTGTTCCGCCCGCTCACGAAGCAGCATTTGCGTAGCGTGGTCGAGATTCAGCTCGGTCATCTCGAACGTTTGCTGTCCGAACGCCGGCTCTCGCTCGACCTCGACGAAGCCGCGAAAATGTTCTTGGTCGATCGCGGCTACGAACCAGCACTCGGCGCCCGCCCGATCAAGCGAAGCATTTTGCGCAATCTGCAAGATCCGCTCGCGCACGCGCTACTCTCAGGCAAATTCGCGGACGGTTCCAGCGTGCACGTGCGCGTCGCGGGGGACGTTCTGCGGTTCGACTCATCCGTGGCAAAGCCGTGATTGTCATCTCATCTCATCTCATCTCATCTCATCTCACGCGCGCGGTTGCGCCGGATGATGCTGGCAGTCGCACGCCCGGAAATAAAACAAAGCTACTGATCCGCCGGGCTGATCACGGTTTTCGAAAGAGAGGCGGCCACGTTAAAACTGACCGGACAGGCGCCCGTCGCGTGGCGAGTCGCGCGAGCGGCCAAGCGATGTTGCTTCGCGCAGGGCCCAAGATCTCACATAAAGAAACAAACAGTCAGCCCCAACCCCAACCTATCCCGTCTCAACGCTTGAGTGCACCAATCAAGATGGCCGCGAAGATCACGCAAAAGTACAGGAGCCACAGCCCGAGGAAGATTGCGCCGACGATCATGCCCACGAGCGCCAGCGTGTCGCCGCCGAGTCGGTCTGGGTTTTCGCGGATTTGCCGGCGCGCGCGGACGCCGAGCCAGATCGCGACGATGCCGAGCGGAAAGCAACTCAGCGTGAGCAGGCCGCAGACGAGCGACGCGATTGATTCGGAAGCGGTCGGGACGATCTGACCGCCGCCGGTGGGTCCGCCGTAGCTGCCGGCCGGCGGCGGTTCGAACGGATTATGGGGCGGCTGATTCACGGTGCTGCCCGGTTCGTTGTTTGTATGCTTCGAGGCAGGCGCGCGCGCGGTGCGTGGTTTCGACGCACGCGATCAGCTCGCGATCATATGGCCGCGTCAGGCAAGTTTGGATCTCGGCGTCGATTTGGGCTTCGAGCCCCGCCGTGATGCGCGGGTCGTCGCGTGTGATTCCGACCGCGATTTCGGCCAAATGTTGGCATTCGTCGGGGCCCGGCGCTTTGCGTTGGCAAGAGGCGAGCGCGGATAGCAAGGCGAGCGCGAGCACCGCCTGTGTTCGTTCGCGCGGCGCGCGCATGAAGGTGCGGGCCGCGCGCATGACTAGCCTCGGAGCGCCGCCCCGAACTCGCTCTGGGCGACTTTCAGCATGCGGCCTTGCACTTCGTCGACTTCTTTGTCGGTCAGTGTGCGGGCTTCTTCACTCGAGCTGCGTGCTTTGGGATCGCGGCAGACGACGCGGAAGGTGAGCGACTTTTGCCCCACCGGGAGCGAGCCACCGCGGAACAGCGCGACGAGCTCGATCGACTCGCACAGCTCGCCGCCTGCTTGCTCCAACGTTTCGCCGACCTTGCCCGCGAGCGTGCTCTCACTGACGACGAGCGACAGATCGCGCGTGACGGCGGGCAAGCGCGGGATGGCACGAAACTGCGGCACGGCTTTGCCCCAA
This sequence comes from Polyangiaceae bacterium, assembly GCA_036500245.1. Lineage (GTDB taxonomy): Bacteria > Myxococcota_A > Polyangia > Polyangiales > Polyangiaceae > PMG-095. The sequence goes on from DASYCL010000748.1 coordinate 6,697, forward strand.
CGCTCGAGCGCTTCCAAATCGAGCTCGACGATTTGCGCGCCGCCACCGAGATCGAGCGCGTCGATCACGTCGGGATGGAGCGGGCCCAAGTGCCCGACCAGGACATCGTCGATCAGGATTTCGGCGGCGCCGCGCGGGTGCAGATGAGCGGTTTTTTCGCTGCTTTCAGCAAGACTCACCTGCGCGCGCTTGCCGCTGACCCGCTCGATCAACTCGAGCGCCAGGCCCTTCGCATCGTAGACGTCGAATTCGTCGGGTTTGAGGCTGAGGTATTCGTGACGGTGTCCGGCGAGCACCGCGGCAAAGCGCAACTCTTCGCGCGGCAAGGCGTCGATGTCCATGCTGAGGCGCGGGCGAGCGCCGCTCTCTACTTCACTGACTGGCGCACCAAAACAAATGCCCACGCTGTACAAGCGGGCGCGCGTCTCGCCGCGGCGGCGTGCGCGGCGGAGGGCTTCCAAAAGTCCGGGTAAGAGGCTCGTGCGCATCACGTTGCGCTCTTCGCTGAGCGGATTGGTGAGCCGAACGCACGGCTTCGGCGCGTGCACTTTCTCGAGATCGCTCTCGGAAACGAACGCATAGGTGACCGCTTCGGATAAGCCGAGCGCGACGGCGGCCGCGCCGATCTCGCGTTCGAGCTTGCCGGTGGTGCGCGGCGCTTGCGGAGCGATCGCCGGCAATCGCGTCGGGATTGCGTCGAGGCCGCGTACGCGCGCGATTTCTTCGATCAGATCGACTTCGCGCGTCACGTCGGGGCGAAACGCGGTGGCGCGCACGCGCAGCGCCGGGTGCGGGCCGTTGCTGCGCGAAACTATGGGAAAACCCAGGCGTTCGAGGATGCTGCGCGCTTCGTCGAAGGGCACCGGTGTGCCGAGCAGCGCGTCCAGCCGCTCGGAGCGCAGCGTGATTTCGCCGAGCACGGGTTCGGGGCCACGCGCGTGGATCGCGCCGGGCACCGCGGCGCCCGAGGCGAGCTCGGTGAGCAAGGTTTTCGCGCGCTCGAGCACGTGCGGTACTGCTGAGTAGTCGACACCGCGTTCGAAGCGATGGCTCGACTCGGTGTGGAGGCCGTAGCGACGCGCCGTGCGGCGTACGCCACGCGGTGTGAAGTAGGCACACTCGAGCAAGACGCGCTGGGTGCTCGCGCGGATCTCGCTGTCGAGCCCGCCCATCACGCCGGCGAGCGCGGTCGGGCCTTCGGCATCGGCGATCACGAGGTCGTCGCTGTCGAGCGTGCGCGCGACTCCGTCGAGCGTCGAGAAGGGTTCGCCGGCGCGGGCGCGACGGACGATGATTTTGCCGCCGCGCACGCGATCCAAATCGAAGGCGTGGAGCGGCTGCCCGAACTCGAGCAAGAGCAGGTTCGTCACGTCCACGACGTTCGAAATCGGGCGCACACCGAGGCTGAATAGCCGCCATTGCAGCCAAAGCGGTGACGGCGCGACGACCACGTCGAGCACGGCGCCGGCCGCGTAGTGCGGGCAACGCTCGGTGTCGCGATTCTCGATTTGTAGCAGCGATTCGAGTTTTGTTTCCGCAGCGCGCGCGACCTGACCCGCAGCCGGCGGTGTGAACTCGAGCTCACACAGCGCGGCGAGCTCACGCGCCAGCCCGACATGGCCGAGCGCGTCCGGGCGATTCGGCGTGATGTCGAGCTCGTAGATGGTGTCTTGCGCGGCGGGAAACGCGTCGACGAAGCGCGTGCCGGGTGGCGCCGAGCCGGCGGGCAAGATCAAAATGCCGTCCGCGCTTTCGGCCAAGCCGAGCTCCGTCGCGCTGCACAGCATGCCTTCGCTCAAGACACCGCCGATTTCACGCGGCGTGAGCGGACCATCCATGCCCGGCAAACTCGCGCCGAGTGGTGCCAATAGGAGCAAGCCGCCGGCGGCCGGCACGTTGCTCGCCCCGCAAACCACGCGCTGTTCGACGCCGCCACGATCGACCGTGACTAGATTCAAGTTCGCGCGCTTCGGGTGTGGTTCTTTCCCGAGCACTTGCACGACGAGCAATGCCTCGAGCCCGGCGCCGAACGCGCGTACGCCGTCGACCGCAATGCCGGCCGCGCCGAGTCGCTTCGCGACTTCGTCGGGGGAAGCCGTGAGGTGGGGCAAGAGCTCTTTGAGCCAGCGGTACGAGGCGCGCATGGGGCGGCGCTTTTAGCATGGCAAAGGCCTCGCCGCAGCGTCGGCAGGCGGTGCGCGAAGCCAAAACTCGCTCCGAGCAGCGAGCCCGCGCAGGCGAGCGCGGCGGCGCGGCATCTGGCATTCTTCGAGCGATGCCCGAGGTGGTCGTTGCGCCGGTCCGCGAGGGCGACATCCTCGCCGCGAAGTATCGCGTCGATCGCGTGCTCGGCGCGGGCGGGATGGGCGTCGTCGTCGCGGCGACGCATCTACAGCTCGAGCAGCGCGTCGCGCTGAAATTTTTGATCTCGGGTCTGGACGCTGACGCATGCTTGCGCTTTTTGCGCGAAGCGCGCGCGGTCGTGAAGCTGAAGAGCGAGCACATCGTGCGCGTGCTCGACACCGGCACGCTCGAAAGCGGCATGCCCTACATCGTGATGGAATTGCTCGAGGGTCGAGACTTGGCCGCCGAGCTCGCCGCGCGCGGTCCGATCGGCATCGTCGAAGCAGTCGACTGGGTGCTGCAGGCTTGTGAGGGCATCGCGGAGGCACACATGGCTGGCATCGTGCATCGCGATTTAAAGCCTGCGAATCTGTTCCTCACGCATCGCGCCGATCATTCGCCGCTGATCAAGGTGCTCGACTTCGGCATCGCCAAGACGCTCAGCGTAGCGCGCGCGCCCGACTATTCGCTGACCAAAACGTCCGCGCTGATGGGCTCGCCGCACTACATGTCGCCCGAGCAAATCAGAAACGCGAAGAGCGTCGATTGTCGCGCGGACATTTGGGCGCT
>DASYCL010000749.1:0-2395 GCA_036500245.1 Polyangiaceae bacterium
CGTCGCGCGGTTTCCTTGCGCGACTGCGCGATCGGTGTCAGTTCGTGCGCGTTGTGTCCGGCCTCCTCGTCACCGCTGATCTCGTCATTCCCGAAGCCGAGCTTCGCTGGACGGCGGTGCGCGCGTCGGGTCCCGGTGGCCAAAACGTGAACAAGGTCTCGAGCAAAATCGACCTGCGTTTCGACTTCGAACCAAGCGAAGTGTTCTCCGACGAGCTCAAAGCGCGGCTACGTTCACGCCTGGCACCGCGCCTCGACGCCGAAGGCCGGCTCCAAATCGTGAGCCAACTCACGCGCAACCAAAAAGACAATCTCGAAGATGCGCGCGAGAAACTCGCCGCGCTAATCCGCGCCGCGCTCAAAACCCAAAAGAAGCGCCGAAAAGCGCGGCCCAGTCGCGCCAAAAAAGCCGCGCGCGTGGCCGAAAAGCGCGTGCACGCGCAGAAAAAACAAAGCCGCGGGCGAGTCGCCTACGAGTGACTCCGCGACGTGAAATCTTAGTTGCAGACGCAACTAAGAGCTGACCGTTGATCACATCTCTGTCTCTTCCCTTGCGCCGGAGCGCGCGCAAGGTTCGGACTCGCCCGCCCGGAAATAGTACCTGACCATCATCACCTCTGCCGTCTCTTTCGTCGCGCCGGAGCGCGCGCGAAGGTTGGCAGCTGAATGCCCGGAAATAATACAAAGCCAGCGGGGTTTGCACGGCTGATCACGGTTTTGGAAAGAAGGGCGGCCACGTTAGAACTGACCGAACAGGCGCCAGTTGCGCCAGCCGGAAGCGCGAGCGGCCAAGCACTGTACTTTGCACAGGGCCCGAAAAACGTCCCAAAGAGGCAATGACAGTTAGAGCTATGAGTTGAACTCGAGTTGGCGCCGAAGCGCGCCCGCGCTCAGCCTTTGACTTGAAACGGCGCGCGTCCGAGCTCGACGCCGTCGGCGGTCGTGACCACGGCGACCCAATGTCCGGGATCGCGAATCAAGCGCGTGTTGCCCCAGGTGCGATAGTGCTGCTGCGCCGCAGGCACCGTGAGCTTCACGTGACCGACGCTGGCTTTCGTATCTTCATTCTCGAACAGCACGCGAATGCCGCGCGGACTCGGGGTCGCGTTTTCGAGCTCTGCGAACGCGTACACCGGCGTGTTCCCGACCGAAAAATCGTCGCCCGGCACCGGTTCACGGTTTTCGATTTTGTGAGTTACGACGAAGCGCTTCAATTTGAGGCCTTCGGCTTCAGCGTCGTGCGCAGTCGCCGCACTCGCGCTCGGCACGACGCTCGGTGCCGCGTTCACCACTGTTGCGACCGTGCCGAGGCTCGCGGCCGGCGCGGGCACCGCGCTCGCGCTGCTCGCACCGCGCGCCGCTTCCGAAACGCTCGTGTCGCGTCCATTGCAAGCCACGCCGGTCACCGAGAACCCAATCGCAAACATTGCCGCGCCGAGCGCGCTCACTGCAACCCATCGCGAATCGTCCATACTGCTCATCGACACAACCTCCGCCGGTAACGCGCCGGCACTCACTCGATACCGACCCAATCAGCAAGCGCCGGGCCAAGCGAAAAAAGCGCAGGTTTGTCGGGAAATAGCCGAAATTGAACGTGGTCGGCGCGCCGCAGCGCGTGTCGGCCGAGCCGCAAGCGCGTCGACCGCGCGCGTTCGAGCAGTGCTAAAACGCGATCGCGATGACCGAACTCAACGTAGCGCCCGACAGCACCGCGGTTCGCGTTGCGCTGTGGCGCGCATTGCACGTCCAGATCGATCCGCCGCCGCACGTGCTCTCCGACGAAGTCGGCTTGCGGCTCGTCGCGCCGGACGAAGGTTGGCGCGAACGCCCGGACATGAACCCGCGCTTCACGAGCTCGTTTCGCGCCTCGATCGTGGCGCGCGCTCGCTTCATCGAAGACTTGGTCGTCGAACGGGCGAGCCAAGGTGTCGATCAATACGTGCTACTCGGCGCGGGCCTCGACACATTCGCGCAGCGAAGATCGGAAATCGCCTCGCGCTTGCGCGTCTTCGAGATCGACCAACCGGGTCCGCAAGCCTGGAAACAGCAGCGCTTGCTCGAGCTCGGTTTCGGGGTGCCTGCCTGGCTCAAGTTCGTGAGCGTGAATTTCGAAGCGGGCGCCTCATGGTTCGAAGCGCTGACTACGGCGGGCTTCGACCCGAGCAAACCCGCGGTCATCGCGTCGACGGGTGTGAGCATGTACCTCACGCACGAAGCGAACGTGGCGACATTGCGCCAAGTCGCGGCGTTCGCGCCCGGTTCGACCTTCGCGATGACGTTCCTGTGTCCGCTCGAACTCGCCGACCCTGAAGTGCGTCCCGGCCTCGAACGCGCAGTCGAAGGCGCGCGAGCAAGCGGCACCCCATTCATCAGCTTCTTCTCGCCCGCGGAGATCT
>DASYCL010000750.1:0-3542 GCA_036500245.1 Polyangiaceae bacterium
CGAGTGTCGGCTAGTGCGGCGCGTTGCCTCGCTGTGACTCGCCGCCACGAAGTCAGCGCGCGCCGACCGCGCGACGTCCGAGTGCGTGCAGTGCAAGCCCAGCGACTACCAGCGTGGCGGCGACGGCGTGGAAGGCCGTGAAACGTTCGCCCAAAAATAACGCGCCGGAGCTGATCCCGAAGATCGGCACCAGCATCGAAAACGGGGCGACCTTGCCCGCGCCGTGCTTGACGATCAAATGATTCCAGGTGCCGTAGCCGACGAGCGTCGACAGCACGACGAGGTAGACGAGCGCGCCGACCGAAAGCCAAGACAGTGCGCGGAGCGCGCCGAGCATCGCGCGCGGCCCGTCGATGAAAAACGAAAGCAACAGCAACGGCGCGGGTGAGACTAGGCTCGACCAAATCAATAAATTCAAAGACCCGACGTTGCCGATCCGGCGCGCGAGGATATTCGCGACCGCCCACATCGCTGCAGCCGCGATCAGCATCGCGAGCGCGAGCGCGAAGTGACCGCCCCACGCGCCCGGTCGATCCTGTTGTACGCCGATCAGCGCGAGGCCAAGAGCTGCGACGAGCATGCCGATCGCGCTCCGCAGCGTGAAGCGCTCGGCCAAGAAGAGCGAAGCCAAGAGCGCCGTGAAGAATGCTTGCGACTGTAAGATCAACGAGCTGAGTCCGACCGGCGCGCCGAGCTTGATCGCAGCGAACAGCAAGCCGAACTCGCCGACGCCGAGGAACAGGCCGTAGCCCGCGACGAGCAGCCACGGCGCGCGCGGTCGCCTGACGAAGAACACCGCCGGCAACGCCACGAACACGAAGCGTAGCGCGGCGAGCAAGAGCGGCGGCACGTCGTCCGTGCCGACTTTGATCACGACGAAATTGAAGCCCCAAATCGCCGTCACCACGAGCGCAAGGCCGAACAGCGACCAATCGCCCGCGGAGCGGCGACTGGCCGCGGCGTTAGCCGGCGAAACGGAGCTCTCGGACACGGCGCAGTATGCGGGCCGAGCACGCGACCGGCAATCTTCTCGGATCCGGATTGTGCCTTGCGAATTGGGCTGATTCCGCCGAATCTTCCCGAGTTCATGAGCGAGCGCGACTTTTTCAGCGACGAAGCCAAACGCGCGAGCGCGGCGTCGGTTCGCGCGGTCGAAGCGCAGACCTCGGCCGAAGTCGTGGTCGCCGTGCGTAAACGCTCGGGGCGCTACGGCGTGCTCGCGTATCATTTCGGCTTTGGGCTCGCGCTGTTCGTGGTTTTGGTTTTGTTGATTGTACCTACTGTTTACAGCGTCGAGGCGATCGCGCTCGAAGGCGTGTTGGCGTTCGCGCTCGGGAGCGGGATGGCCGCGAGCTTCGATACGCTGCGCCGCATGCTCTCGCGTCCGAGTACGCTGCGCGAAAACGTAAACACCGCCGCGCGCGCCGCCTTCTTCGATCTCGGCATCTCGCGCACCTCGGGTCGGAGCGGGATTTTGGTTTACGTGTCGTTGTTCGAGCGGCGCTGCGTCGTACTGACCGACATCGGGCTCGACCCATCGAAGCTCGAGCCGGGCTTCGCAAGCGCCGGAGAAGCGCTTGAAACGGCGGTAAAACGTCGCGATTTGTCGCAGTTTCAACAGTCGCTCACGAGCTTTGGGCCGTTACTCGGTCGCGCCTACCCGCGCTCTGCCGACGACGTGAACGAGCTCTCGGACGAAGTGCAATGAGCCCTCGCAAACGGCGTTTCGCTTGGCTCCTGTGTGCGATCTTCCTTTTCGCGCTGAGCGTTTCACTCGCGGCCATGGCGCGACCGGGTGGCGGTCAGGCCTATTCGGGCGCCTCTCACTCGACGAGCAGTTATCACGGTGGTGGCGGAAGCAGCGGCGGTGGCGGCGACAGCTCCGGCTTGATCTTGCAACTGATCATCCTCTGCTTCGAGCATCCGGCCATCGGCGTCCCGCTCGTCGTGATCATCGTTTTGTTCTTGGTGATCAAATCGGTCGCGAGCTCGAAGCTGCAAGGCTGGTCGACGACGACGGCAGAGCAAGTGCAAGCCGTGACGCGCGTGGAACAAGACGCGCAAGTCTCGCGTGGCGCGATCGACGCGATACGCGGGATCGATCCCGGGTTTTCCTTGGTTTCATTCGAGGATTTCGGGTACATGCTCTACGCTGCCGTGGAGCGCGCTCGGGCGACCGGTCCGCAAGCAATCGCTGCGTACTTGTCACCCAGCGTCGCGCAGAGCTTGGTCGACCCGCAAATTGGGGACGTGCAAGGCATCGTGATCGGCGCGATGCGCTACGTGAGATTTTCCGGTGTTCAGGCGTCGATGATCGAGATCGAAATCGAGATCGAGTCGAACTACGTCGAGCTGCTGCGCAACGGCGGCTCGCGGCGTTACTACGCCGTCGATCGCATGACGCTGGCGCGCTCGCCGAGCGCCAAATCCCGACCGTACGCGCGCTCGCACACGCTCGATTGCCCGAATTGCGGCGCGCCGCTCGAATCCGTGCGCGGCACGCAGTGCAGCTATTGCCAGCAGGACGTCGGCTTTGGGCGCTTCGATTGGATGGTCACGAGTTTCGTCAATCGCGAGCGCGAACCGCGCGGACCCCTACTCACGAGCGACGTCGCCGAAGCCGGCACCGAGCTGCCGACGGTCGTCGATCGCGGAGCACAAGCTCGCTTCGGCGAGCTGCAGCAAAAAGACCCAGCGCTCAGCTGGCCAGCACTACAGGGCCGAATCGGGCTGATCTTCAACGAGCTACAGGTGGCGTGGTCGGGCCGCGATCCGCTGCGCATTCGCCCGTATGTGTCGGACAACCTGTTTCAATCCATGTACTACTGGATTGATCTTTATACCCAAGCCCGCTGCCGCAACGTCAACGAGAACGCGGCCATCATGCGGATCGATTTGGCAAACGTGCTGGCGGACGCGCATTTCGACGCGATCACGCTGCGCGTATTCGCATCCGGCCTCGACTACACGATCTCGGACGACGGCAAATTGCTGAGCGGCAATCGCCACCGCCCGCGCACTTATTCCGAATATTGGACGGTGATTCGCGGCAGCGCACGCCGCGGCGCGCCGCGCCAAGATCCGAATTGCCCGAATTGCGGCGCGCCGCTCAAGATCGGCATGGGCGGCCAGTGCGAGTACTGCCGCGTCAAAGTCACGAGCGGCGACTTCGACTGGGTTTTGTCGCGCATCGAGCAAGACGAATCGTACGGCGGTTGACGCAACATCGCTCAATGCGCGATCGAGCCGCCACGAAGATATTGCCGGCTCGCGTTGCGGTCGCTGATTGCGGTTCAGCCGCGTGCTGCGGCGCGCGCCGCACGCGCGGGCGACGAAGTGACGCGACGCGTTTGCCGACGCTGCAGATTCGACGCTGACTTGACGCGACCGGCGCTACTGCGCGTCGATTTGCGGGACGGTGTGCCTTGGCTCGAGACTTCGAGTGCCGGACCACCCTTGTTGTTCGAGCGCTTGGCCAGATTGCGCTGCGCGACGCCGTCGCCGCTGACGCCTGCGGTCGCGGCGTTCACGGTCCGATCATT
>DASYCL010000751.1:0-5021 GCA_036500245.1 Polyangiaceae bacterium
TTTTCCTCACGATTTAGTGGCTTTTACAGCTCTTCAACGAAACCCTAGCTAGCGCGCTCGCTGCGAGCACACCGCCACCAAAAACAGGACCGTCGGCACGAACGCCACGGAGCAAACGAGCGTCGTTAGGGACGCTGCGGCCAGCCAGGCTGCGACTTCGAATACAGTCAGCGCGAGCAGCGCAATCGCGACCAAGAGCAGCGCGTCCCAAGCCGGAAATTTGGCGCTCAACGCCAACACCGTGTGACGTGTGCTTTGCGGTACTGATATCCGGGCGCTCTTGTGCATCGAACTACGCAGGTTCATCGCGATCCCTCGTGCGAGCGCACTTTGCAGTCGGCGTGCCACCCTCATTCGCTTCGGTGAAGTTGGAGCGATCGCCCCGGATCTGCCGTTATTTCGCCGCTTTCAGGCTTGTGACTATCCGCCTCAGCGGGGCGACCAAGCCGTCACATGGTGCGCAGGGCCAACGCGACTCTTCATCGCTTTGCGATCGCTTCGCGTTTTTGCACGTTGGCACGCGCGTTGCTGATCCAACTTGTATGAACCGTCAATGGAAAGGCGTCGCGGCGCTCACCGCGGCATTCATCATCGCAGTCGTGATCGCGATCGCGCTGCATTCGATGGTGGGCGTCGTCACGGTGCTGCTTTCGGCCTTAGTCGTCGCGTTCGTGCTCGGAATCGCCTGGATGCGCACCGCGCCGACGCCGCGCGTCCCGCGCAAACAAAACTGAATGAGCCTCATGATGCATCTCAATAGTGAATCCGGTCTAGTTCGCGCCCTGGAAAAATTCCGTCCGCTGTGCGGCAAGCGCATTGCCATGCTCGAGGCAGACGGTCTCGATCTGGAGCGCTCGACCACGCTCCGCGAAGCCTTCGAGCTCGCCGGCGCAGAAGTCGTGTTGATCGCAGACAATCTCGAGCTCAAGCGCGCCAAAGACGGCGAAGGCGTGCGAGCGGACGCGCGCCTCCGCGACGCTGCGCCCGAGCTCTTTCACGCGCTGTGCATCCCGGGCGCCGCTGCTGCGGTCGAACAGCTGCGGCGCGCGCCGGAAGCGTGCGATTTTGTGCGCAGCTTCGTCGAAGGCGGCAAATGGATCGCGACGCTGGATCACGGCGCGCTACTCGTCGAAGACGCGGGCCTCGAGCCGGGCGTCGCGCTCACGTCGAATCCTGAAATCCGAGTCGAACTCGAAGCCGCCGGCGCGGATTGGGTGTCGGACGCTGTGATCGCCGACCACCAACTCATCACGGCGCGCGGTGACGACGATTTCGAAGCGTTCGTGCGCGTCGCAAGTCTGAGCTTTCAAGAAAAACCGAGCGAGCCGCCGCCCGGTTATCATTGAGCCTACCGCGACGACGTTCAGCGCTTCTGTTCGAGTTCGCGAAAGCGCTCGCGAAACGAGCGTGCTGCCGGCGCGGGGAGCGGTCGATGCCGCGCCCATTCGCGGAGCACCGGCAATTTCTCGAGCCAAGCAGAGCCCGAAAATCGCCGCACGATGCGATCGAGGATTCGGCCGAGGCGAGCCAGGAATGCGAATCGGCGCGCGCCCGAGAAAATCAAAGCGAAGGCGGCGAATGCGCCGCGCTCGACCGCGCTTTGCGCGTGCTCGACGTTGCGCCGGCGCTGATGCACGAGCATGTCGTGCAGCGGAATTTTGACGGGACACGCTTCGAAACAAGCGCCGCATAGGCTCGAAGCGTTGGCAAGCTCACGCGTTTCGTCGTTCGGGGAGAGCAGCGGGGTGAGCACCGCGCCGATCGGCCCGCTGTACACCGAGCCGTAAGCGTGTCCGCCGATTTGACGATAAACCGGGCACACGTTGAGGCACGCGCCGCAGCGAATGCAATTGAGTACCTCGCGGAATTCGGGATCGCCGAGCTGGCGCGAACGGCCGTTGTCCAAAATCACGACGTGGAGCTCGCGCGGTCCGTCCGTTTCAGCGGTCCTGCGCGGCCCGGTGACGAGATTGAGATATGTGGTGAGTTTTTGGCCAGTCGCGCTGCGTGGCAAGAGATTTGCGAACAGCTCGAGGTCGGCGAGCGTCGGTAAAATGCGCTCCATGCCCATGATCACGATGTGAGTCTTGGGCAGCGTGGTGACCATCCGCCCGTTGCCCTCGTTGGTGAAGAGCGCGACGCTACCGGTCTCCGCGATCGCAAAATTGCAACCGCTGATGCCGACATCCGCGGCCAGGAAATGTTCGCGCAAGCGCCGGCGTGCAAATCCCGCGAGCACGGGCGTTTCGGTGCTGAGCCCGCGCGCGCCAGCTTCTTCGAACAGCGCTTTGACTTGTTGCCGGTTCTTGTGAATCGCCGGGATGATCAGATGCGACGGCGTTTCGTGCGCGAGCTGGATGATCCACTCGCCGAGATCGGTCTCCACGCACTCGATGCCTTCGCGTTCGAGCCGGTGATTGATCTCGATTTCTTCGGAGACCATGGATTTGGATTTGACGACCAGTTTCGCCTGCGCGCGTTCGGCGATGCCGAGCACGATCTCGCGCGCCTCGGCCGCATCCGCCGCGAAATGCACGTGCCCGCCGAGCTCGGCGAAATTCGTGGAAAATTGCGCCAAATAGTAGTCGAGGTTCTGAATCACGTGGCTCCGCACCGCGCGACCGCGTTCGCGCCACGTCTCCCAGTGCCCGAGTGCTTCGGCGCTACGATCGCGGCTCGAGCGCAGTCGCTCGACCGTGATCCCGACGGCGCGGCGCAAAAAAGGATCGTCGAGCGCGCGCGCGGCGCGGGCCTTCAACGTCAAGCGTGAAGCAGGGACGATCATGACGTTTTCGCGCCTTCGGCATTGGCGAGTGCGCGATCCAAAAGCTCTGCCAAATGCAGCGCCTCCACTTCGACACGGCGACGCCGCATGCGACCCGCGATGTTCATCAAGCAGCCCATGTCCGTGCCGACCAAGTAACGCGCGCCGGTCGACTCGATGTTAGTCACTTTTTCGTCGGCCATCGCCGCGGAAAGATCGGAGAGCTTGACGCTGAAGGTGCCCCCGAAGCCACAACAGTCTTCGCAGCGCGGCAGCTCGCGGAGCTCGATGCCTTCGACCATGTTGAGTAGCTCGAGCGGTTCACGCTTCGCGCCCAAGAGGCGCGAGCCATGACACGAAGCGTGATAGGTGACACTTTCGGGGAAGCGCGCCGCGAGCTGTTCGATGCCGAGGACTTGTCGCAAAAATTGCGAAAATTCTCGGGTTTTATCGCGCAAGCGCCGAGCCAGAGCGAGCGCCTCGGGTTCGTCCCGAAATAGCTCCTCGTAGTAGTGATGGATCATGCCGGTGCAGGAGCCAGACGGTGAAACTACGTGCTCGGAGGCTTCGAACGCGTCGAGCAGGGTGCGCGCGACCGAGCGTGCTTCATCGCGGTAGCCGCTGTTGAACGCGGGTTGCCCGCAGCACACCTGGGCTTCGGGAAAATCCACCTCACAGCCGAAGCGACGGAGCACGCGCACCGCGCTGAGCCCCACCTCGGGAAACATTTGATCGGCGAGGCAGGTGATGAATAGCGAAACCTTCACGCGGGGTCTTCCTCGATCACGATCGCCGTCACCGCAGAAGGCCCGTGCACACCGATGGTCAGGTCATTTTCGATGTCGCTCGTGCGGCTCGGCCCGGTGATCACGTGCGCAGCCGATGGCAGCTCGTTGGGCGCGCCGAGCAGCGCAAAGGCGGCGCCGAGAGTCGGGCGAATTTGGGTCGCGAAAAGCAGCGCGATGTGCACGCTCGGGAGCAAGCTCAGCGCGCGGGGCCGGGTAGGGGCCGCAGTGACGAGCAGTGAACCCGTGCTCGCGATTGCGCAGCTGACCGCGGTGACGCCGATTTGGGCCGTCCGCAGCGCTTCGCGCTGTTCGGCTTCGCTCTGCATTCCTGGGTCTTCTATGGCGCGCGCGCCGAGCTCCCGCCACAACCAGTCGAGATCGAAGCGCGCGAACTCACTTCGAGCGGAAGTGACCACACGCGTCGCCGCGAAATCGGCAATCTCGTCGCGGAGCGCGCGATTCGCTTCCCGAACGTTCGGGACGATCTTCACGCCGCCTCCGACCGCTATGAGCTCTTGGCTAAACATTTGAAGTAAACCCGCCGTTGAGGAAATATCGGGTGAAAGCTCACCGAATCGGGGGACACCCACAACGGAGCGCAGCGGTGGCCGCTGCTGTCGCGCGCGACCCAAGCGCGCCGCAACTCGATCGAGAAATGCTTCGCGGTCCATGGCTTTTCGCGGCGCAGTTTGGCCTTGGCCCGCGTCCTCCCACAAGCTCGAACTTATCCCGGCGACCGTTCCTGAGTTCGTCGCGAGCCTTTCGTTCGGGGTAGGACATGGTACCATCTCAGGCTTCGATGCTTGCGTTCTTGGGACGAGGCGGCAAGGACCACTCTCGCGCTCGCGCGCGGCTCTTCGCGGCCTGGATCGTGGCGCTGCTCATTTCGGCATGCGGCTTTCCCAAGTACGAGTTCGCTGCGAGTGGCGCGAGCGGAAGTGGCGGAGAGACCGGCGGCAGCGCGGGCTCGACCGCGGGCAGCGCGACCGGGGGCAGTGCCGGATCGAGCGCCGGCACGAGCGGCGGCGCTGGGGCGCCAACGGGCGGCGTGGCCGGCGATGTCGGCATGCTGCCGGCGTGTACGATCGCTGGCGGAGGCGGAGGCGGAGGCGCTGGCGTCGTGTCGATGCCGGCGCATTGCTCGGACAACAAGAAAGACGGCGACGAAACCGACGTCGATTGCGGTGGACCAAGCTGCCGAGTTTGCTACGGACCGACGCGCCAAGCTTGCCAACACGACACCGACTGCATCACCGAAAGCTGCGTCGCGAGCACGTGCGACCCCTTGTTCGAACTCCAGTATGAACCCGTCAACACGCTGGCCAGCACCCACACTCTGCAGTTCCTGCTGCGGCTTCAATTCTTGAATCCCGCACCGCAAGCGAACGCCTCGCTCCAGGACATCGCGATTCGCTACTATTTCTCGCGCGTCGCCGGTGATGCCGCTGACCCGATCGTGCCTTATGCCA
>DASYCL010000752.1:0-4845 GCA_036500245.1 Polyangiaceae bacterium
ACGCGGGCGGAAGCTCGCCGAGCAAGGTGCGGAGCAGCGTGGTCTTGCCGCTGCCGTTCGGGCCGACGATGCCGACGCGTTCGCCTTCGGTGAGAAACAGCGTGAGCGATTCGATCAGCGTGCGACCGGCGATCTCGACGCGCAGATCGCGCAGCTCGAGGATCGTCTTACCGCTCCGCACCACGTCGAGCTCGAGGGACGCGCTGCGCTCGGCTTTCGGAGCCGCGACGGCTTTGGCCGTTTCGGCGCGATCGATGCGCGCCTTCTGCTTCGTCGTGCGCGCCTTCGGTTGCCGGCTGAGCCACTCGAGCTCTTTGCGCAAGAAGTTCTGGCGATTTTGCTCGGTGCGCTCCGCGTGCGCCATGCGCTCGGCTTTTTGCTCGAGGTAGCGCTCGTAGCCGCCATCGTAGCTGTAGACTTCGCCGTTCGCGACTTCGACGGTGCGCTCGGCGACGCGATCGAGCAAATAGCGATCGTGCGTGATGAGCAGGATCGCGTTTTTGTATTCGTCGATCAGATACGCCTCGAGCCACTCGATCGTTTCGGCGTCGAGGTGATTCGTGGGCTCGTCCAAAATCGCGAGATCCGGGCTCGAAATCAGCACGCGCGCGAGCGCCACGCGGCGCTGCTCGCCGCCGCTCAAGCTCGATATTTTGGCATCGCGACGACGGATGCCGAGATGATCCAAAAAAGCAGAGACCCGATGTTCGTGATCCCAGCCGCCAAGCCGGTCGACTTCGGCGGCGGCCGCATGCTGCTCCTCCAACAACGCTTCGATGTCGCCCTCACCGCTTCCAAGAGCGCGACTCGCCGCCTCGTGCCGAGTAACGGCTCTTGACCAACCAGCGAGCCCGGCGGTGACCGCTTCGAGCGCGCTCGGATCGCCGTCGAACTTGGGGACTTGCTCCAGGTAAGAAACCGACGCGCCACGCCGACGCGAAACGACGCCAGAATCGGCGATTTCGCTGCCGGCGAGGATGCGCGCGAGCGTGCTCTTGCCCGCTCCGTTCAAGCCGACTACGCCGACGCGCTCGCCCGGCGCGATCGAAATATCGGCGGAGCGAAGGACGATGTGATTGCCAAACGATCGATGAACGCTGCGCGAGGTAACGATGGACACGAAGGGCGCGAAGACTACACCGACGCAGCTGCAATCTCACCTTCTCGTCTCGTCGGCCGGATCGACATCCGAGCGTGCCGCAGTTCCGAAGTAGCGCGCACCCGCACTGTGCTCGCGTGTGCGCAACTCGATCCAAATTGAGAATCACCAAAACAAGTTGGTGATTGCGCCCGACTCGCGTAGTTTTTCGACTAGGTGGTGAATATCGCCTCGGCGCTCCCCGTCTGTTTGCGTGAGGGGTCTCCCGAGTGGGTGACCGGTTATTTGGATTGGCTCGGGGCTGCCGTTTACGGCCTAGGGCCAGGGCATGTCTTGTTTCTTGAGGAGTTCTAATGCGCAATTTCGCCGTGGTTTTCTCGACTCTGCTCCCGTTCTCCCTGCTCGCGCTCAGCCCCCAACTCGCTTTCGCACAAGATGACGACGCGCCGCCCGCTCCTCCGCCCGCTGCCGCGCCTCCACCAGGAGCCGTGCTCGTGCCGGTTCAAGAAGCACCGCAGCCGAAGACATTTGCGATCATCGCGAACCCACTCGCCTTGTCGATCGATCGCTACAGCGTTCAAGGCGAATGGTCGCCCGCGTTGCATCACGCGATCACGCTCAATCCGTTCTACACCAGCGCTTCCGCGGGCTCGGCGACGATCAATGGGCAGACCACTGATTTTGGCACATTGCACGGCTTCGGCGCCGAACTTGGCTACAAGTACTACACGGGTCAGAAGGGGTTCAACGGTTTCTTCGTCGGCCCCTCGATCTTGTTCGGCTCATATTCGCAATCGGGTGGTGTCAATTTCGATGGTACGAGCAACAGTGGCGGCTCGTTTACGAGCATCGGCGGCGCAATCGACATCGGCGGCCAAGGCCAGATCGGCGGCTTCGTGATCGGCGGCGGTTTCGGCTTGCAGTGGACCAAGACCAGCACATCCTTCGACACAGACAACTTCAATCTCGCGAGCGCGATCATTGCAGGCGGCGGCACCCGCCCGCGCTTCTTGTTCACCATCGGCTACGCGTTCTAAGGCTTCGATTCGCTTTCTTCGAATCGATACAGGGCGCCATCGTGCTGGCCTCCAGCGTAGAGGGCGCCCTGAAATACTGCGAGTGGTGCGGCGCAGAAACCGTCGTCGAGCTCGAAGGGTCGATCAACCGATGGAGGCACGCACACCGAGATTTTAGCAGCTGCGTCAATACGGGCTCGAACCACGTGACGGTCATGGCGCGGTGATGTTACCGTGACGGCGAGAATGGCACATCGCACGTTCGCCATCGGCGATATTCACGGTGAGACCGCGCACCTATTCAAGCTGATGTCATGTCTGCCCAAGTTGGACGCAGAAGACACGCTGGTTTTTCTCGGTGACTACGTCGATCGCGGCCCGGCATCCGCCCAGGTCGTCGACTTCGTGCGCATGCTGCACCAGCAAACGCCCGCCAAAGTCGTGGCCCTGCGCGGCAATCACGAGGATGCATGGCTACGCGTGATCGATCGCGGCTGGGACGAATTCGTCTCGCCCCCGGGCAACGGCTGCCTCGCTGCTTATCGCTCGTTCGTGGGCGGCCCCGTACCCGCCGAAGACGAACGACCGGCGCAAAGCGAAGCGATGATCTTTCAGTCCGGCGAATTCTTCCCGGAACAGGTCGTAGAGTGGTTTCGCCAATTGCCCTACTGGTACGAAGACCAGCACGCGATTTACGTCCACGCAGGCTTGCCGCGCGGTCCGCAGGGTTTCTTGCACCCGAGCATGGTGCCCGATCCGATCGTATTGCTCTGGCTGCGGGACGACCATTTCTTCCGCAGCTATCGCGGTAAGCTCGTCGTGTTCGGGCACACGCGGACCGAATATTTGCCGCCCGAATTGTCCGGCTACACACCGGAAGACCCGACCGATTTGTGGGCAGGCGAGAATGTGGTCGGCATCGACACCGGCTGCGGCAACGGCGGGTTTCTGACGGCGCTCGAGCTGCCCGCGATGAATGTGTACGAGTCGAGGGATTAGCGCGTGCTTATAGGCAGGCCTGACTGTTCATCCTCATCTGATATTTTGGCCCTGCGCGCGTACAGCGCTTGGCCACTCGCGCCACAAGCTGCGCGACGGGCGCCTGTCCGGTCAGTGCTCACGTGGCCGCCCTTCTTCAGAAAACCGTGATCAGCTTGGCGAATCTGCAGCTTTGTCTTATTTCCGGGCAGCGAGCCCGAGCCCTTCGCGCGCGATCCGGCGCGACGAGAGAAAAGAGAGAGAAGATGAACTGCCAGGATTCACTTCACCGGCGCGGGAGTTACGCTCGCGGCGAGCGAATGCGTGACATAGCGGCGACGAGCGCGCGCACCGAGGTGCCGGTGAACGGCTTTTTCAACGTCGGGTTGTTCACCGATTGAATGAAGTGAGCCGCGGGTTCGCTGAACGCGCCACCGGTCATGAAAACGAGCTTTCGCTCCTGCCCCGGGTAAAGCTCGGCGATGCGCTGATAGACCTCGACGCCGGACATCTCGGGCATCATCACGTCACAGAAAATTGCGTCGCACGGCGCGCCTTCGGCGAGCTTTTGCATCGCTTCGTTGCCGGACGCCGCGACCACGACGTCGTGCGTGTAGAGCAAGCGGCGGAACGCCCGCAAAATGGCCGGCTCATCGTCGATCACCAACACACGCGCGCGCATGCGGTCGGTCGAGAAAGGCGGGATGGTCTCGACTGCGGGCTCGGGGGGAGCCGTCAACGCCGCGGCAGGCAGCGTGAGCCGCACCAGAGTGCCGCGTCCGTGCTGGCTTTCCACCTGAATCTCGCCCTCGAGCTCGAGCACGATGCGCTGCGCGATCGAAAGCCCGAGTCCGGTGCCCACCCCGACCGGCTTGGTCGTGAAAAATGGGTCGAAAATCCGCGATAAATGCGCCGGCGCGATGCCGCAACCGGTGTCCTCGATTTCGAGCACCGGGCGACCATTCGCATCGTGATGCGTGCGCACGGTGATCGCGTTGCGCTCGACCGCGCCGGGTTCGATCGAGTGCGCGGCGTTGATCAGCACGTTCAAAATCACTTGCCCGAGTTTGGCTTCGCTGCCCTGCGCGGCCGTGACGCCGCTGAATTCGCGCAGCACACGCGCACGATGGCGAATTTCGTTCTCGGCAACGCCGAGTGCGCGCTCGGTTGCGCGCTCGAGATCGACCGCGAGCACGCGTGCTTCGTTCGGGCGCGAGAAATTGCCCAAATCCGAAACGATGCGGCGCACGCGCTCGGCGCCATCCAAGCTATCCTCGATCACGTCTCCGAGCTCGCCGTAAGCTTGTGGCTCGAGTTTGTCGAGACCGCTCGCGAGGAGGCGCTTCACGTATTCCAAATTCGCGATCACGTACGACAGCGGGTTGTTGATGCCGTGCACGACGCCCGCAGCCAAAGTGCCAATCGATGCCATCCGATCGCGACGCTGCAAGCGTTGCTCGAGCTCGGGGCCGCGTCGCAGCGACGCCGGCGCGTTTCGCTCGGTGTGCGCTTCGACTAACGCAAAGCGGCGACCGGATTCACCCTCGATCCCAGTGCACGTGCACACCACCGAGATCTCGTGCGCGGGACGAATCACGCGGAAGTCGCTTTCGAGCCGAGCGCCGGGCGCGAGTCGCGCGAGCTCCGCGACGAGCATCGCGTCGGCGCCGCGCATCGGCTCGCGCGCGTGCAGTTCCTCGAATGTGCCGGCGAGAAACAAACTCAACGCCGAACGGTTGGCCCAGACGAAGT
>DASYCL010000753.1:0-2708 GCA_036500245.1 Polyangiaceae bacterium
GCTCCGGCGCGAAAGAAAAGACAAAGAGGTATGAACCTTCATCGCCTGTCTCTCTTCTCCTTCGCGCCGGAGCGCGCGCGAAGGTTCCGGGACAGATGCCCGGAACGTTGCATCTATCGCGGGGCACCTCTCACCGCGATCTTCCGCCGCGCTCGGCTTTGACGTACACCGCGACGGTGCCAAACGGCTTGATCCAAATGTTCGATTTGTGCGCGTCCAGGTAGGCGAGCAGAGCTTCGTGCGCGTCGGCTTTTACGTCGAGGTAGTCGCCGGCGACGCCGTGAAAGGTGAACACGATCCAGCCGCCTGCGGCGAGCGAGCGATCCACCCACGAAATCAACTGCGGTCCGTCTTCGTTGCCGAGCGCGGTCGGAATGTCGTAGAGCGGCTCGCTCGTCGGATCGGCGACGCTCGGGCGCACACCGCGCGCCGCGATGAACGAGTCTTCGACGAGCTTCACGTAGCTCGTGTGATTTTCACCGACCCAAGTCGAACCGCACGGAAACGCGAAGGTGAAGGGCGCCTTCTGCCCGAAGTCTTTGAGCTGCTGGATGTTGTCCGCGAGCTCCTTTTGCATGCGATCGAGATCGTAATCCTGTAGCCCGAAGCCGGGCCTCACCCAGCTCTGCGCGCGATCGCAGGGATGATTCATGGTGTGCGAGCCGAGCTCGTGACCCGCGCTGACCAAAGCGCGGTATGCCTCCGGATGCGCCTGCAAATACGGCGAAGCACCGCTCAGAAAAAAAGTCGCCGTGAGCGAGTGTTTCGCAAGCGCGGGCACCGCGTTGTCGATTTGACTTTGAATCGCGTCGTCGTAAGTGAGCGAGACGGCGGCGCGCGTGCCTTCGGGCCAGACGAAGGCGTGCGCCGGAGTTTGCGCTGCTCCGTTCGGAGCCGCACTCGGCGCGGCTTCGCTCTTGGCGCTGGGTGCCGGCGCGATGCAACAGGGCAACCCCAAAAATAAAAGCCCAAACCAAGTCGAACGCGGGAAAATCACAGCCTCGGATTGTAACCCGGAATGCGCGCCATTGCGGGGCGAACTCCGACTATGCTCGAGACATGACTCGCACCTTGGCCGAGATCGTCGCTTTGCTCGAGCGCTTCGCGCCGTTATCTTTAGCCGAAGATTGGGACAACGTCGGCTTGCTCGTGGAGCCGGGCGGCGCGCTCGGGCGCGAGGTAAAGCGTGTATTTTTGTGCATCGATCTCAGCGAAATCGTGCTCACCGAAGCGATCGATGAAGGCGCGGATTTGTGCGTGAGCTATCACCCACCGCTGTTCAAGGGCGTGAAGCGGCTGCGCATTTCCAGCGCGGACGAGCGCGTGATCGTGCGCGCGCTCGAAGCGAAGTTGCCTGTGTACTCGCCGCACACTGCGCTCGATGCAACCGAGCACGGCGTGAACGATTGGCTCGCGCGCGGGCTCGGCGCCGGCCAATGCAGCGCGCTCGTGCCGCACTCGTCGAAGCACGATGCGTACAAGCTCGTCGTCTTCGTGCCGCGTTCGCACGTCGCCGAGTTGCGAAGCGCGCTCTCGCGGGAGCTCGGAGCCGGCACGATCGGCGACTATTCGGAGTGCAGCTACGAGCTCGACGGGCGAGGTTCATTTTTTGGGAATGAGGGCGCAGAGCCGCAAGTTGGTGCACGCGGACAGCTCGAATTCGTGGCTGAAGTTCGGCTCGAAATGCGCTGCGAACGCCGCGCTTTGAATGAGCTCGCGCGCGTGATCGGCAAGCACCATCCGTACGAAGAACCGGCCTGGGACGTGTATCCGCTCGCGTCGATCCCGAACCCGAAGCTCGGCGCGGGTCGACTGCTCGAGCTCGATCAGCCGATTTCCCTGCCCGAAGCGGTGACGCGTTTGAAGGCGCATCTGGGTTTGTCGTCGCTGCGCGTCGCGACCAGCGGCAAGCAAGACGCGGGCGCGCCGATTCGCCGCGTCGCGATTTGCGCGGGCGCGGGCGGCAGCTTGTTCGAATCCGTGAGCGACGTCGACTTGTTCGTCACGGGTGAGCTGCGCCATCACGACGTGGTCGCGAAGACGCGCGCGGGCGCGAGCGTCATTCTGTCCGAACACACGCACACCGAGCGCGGTTTTTTGCCGGAATTCGCGGCGCGACTCAACGAGCTCGCGGGCGGCGAGCTCGACGTGGTCGTGTCCGCACGTGACGCCGATCCGCTGCGCACGCTGTGAAAAGCGCGCTCCTTGCGCGAGCGATTCTGGCTCGCTGGGCCCCGGGTTTGGTCCTACACTCCGCGCGCCGCCATGAAACGCCTTTTCAGCACCTGTCTCGCGCTCGCCGTCGCAGTAGCACTCGGCTCCGCTTCGAATACGGCGAGCGCATTCACGCACGTCGTCGTGCAGGGCGACACGCTCGCTTCGATCGCCGAAAAGTACTACGGCAAAATCCAATACGAGAAATTCCTGGTCGACGCGAACCTACTCGGGATCGAAGGCGGCTCGCCGATCGTGAAAGGCATGCGGCTCGAAGTGCCGTCGGTCGGGCATCGCACGGTGAAGCACGGAGACACCTGGGAAACGCTGGCGGCCGAGCTGCTCGGTGCCGCGAATCGCTCGGACGTGCTGTCGATCGCGAACGGCTCGAACCCGTGGCTCACGCCGGAAGAAGGCGCAGAGCTGATCGTGCCGTACAATTTGCGCGTGCTCGTCCAAGGCAACAACGAGACGCTCGTGACGATCGCCTTCAA
>DASYCL010000754.1:0-6657 GCA_036500245.1 Polyangiaceae bacterium
TGTCCGAACCAGCCGGAAACCAAGAACGGCTACAAAGACGAGGATGGCTGCCCGGACGAACCCGATCGCGATAACGACGGCGTGCCCGACTCGCGCGACAAGTGCCCGGACGAGCCGGAAGACACGGACGGCTTCCAAGACACGGATGGCTGCCCGGACCTCGACAACGACAACGACGGCATCCCCGACGCACAAGACGAGTGCATCGACGAGCCCGAGACCAAGAATGGCTTCGAAGACGAAGACGGCTGTCCGGACGACCCGAAGGCGGGCAAGACGCAGAAGAAGCCCGCAGTGGCCAAGCCCGCGGCAAAGCCGGCAAAACCGTGAGCCTCGCGTTCCTGTAACTCGAGCCTCGCGTACCCGTAACGAAAGAAGACGAGGATTGCGGCGGCCGGCGCGTTCGACGAGCCGGTTGCCGCGCGCTCGGGCTCGGGGAAAAATCTGGGCTGGTGTCTCAATTTGCGGTGAGAGAAAGCGATGAAGCAATTTCGTAGGCGAACGATGACAGAGTTCGTGTGCGCGGGCGCCCTGGCGCTCTGCACGAGCGCGTGTAGTTCGATGGGCGGCGGCGCGAGCAGCGCGTCGGACGAGCAGCATCCGTTGCTCGGAGCGAGCGCGCCGTCGTTCGATTTGCCCGCTCCGGAGTCCAATCGAAAAATCACCCTTGGGAGTTACGTAGGCAAAGTGGTGGTGGTGGATTTCTGGGCGACCTGGTGTCAGCCCTGCCACGACTCCTTCCCGGCGTACCAGCGCATCGCCGAAAAGTTCGGCCACAAGGTGGCGATCATCGGCATCAGCGTGGACGAGGATCCAAAGGGCATCCCCCAGTTTGCCAAAGAGACGGGCGCGAAGTTCCCGCTCGCGTGGGACGACGGCCAAGTCGTGTCCAAGAGCTATCAGCCGCCCACCATGCCGACGAGCTATGTGGTCGATGCGAGCGGCATCGTTCGCTTCGTTCACTCGGGATTTCGCGCGGGTGAAGAGCAAGAAATCGAATCGGAGATCAGCTCGCTCCTGAAATGAGACAGTGCGCGATGTGCATTTCCGCTCAACGTCTTTGATGGTTCGACTCGCGCGTCGAGCGAAACTCGGGGCGGCGCGCCCCGAGGCTAGAGTGTACGAAGCGGGGTTTTGCGCCGACAGCCGCGAGTGCGAACTCGCGATCGCGTGTGCGATAGCGGCATCTGCTTACTCACTTAACTAAACCCTGCTTTCGAATTGCGCTTGCTCGTCGGAAGGAACGAGGCAGATGCTTAGTACTGATCGAAAGCTCATTGATGCACTGGTCGCGCCGCTCGCTCCTCGCTCTCGCCGTTCTCACCGTCGCGTCCCATGCATGGGCGACGCCCGGGCTGGAGGAGCTCGTCGAGCAGCTCCGACACGGCGCTGCTTTCCGCGTGCGCGTTGCCGCCGCGTTGCAGCTCGGCAAATCACTCGATCCCCAAGCCTCGAAGCCGCTCGAAGCCGCGCTCGATGACGCCAACGCTTCGGTGCGCGCTGCCGCCGCCGCCGCGCTGAAGAATCTCGGTGACGTGAGTGCGCTCGGTTCGCTGCGCGCGCACGACGACAAATCGGCGGCCGTCAAAGCGCAGATCGCCTCCGCGATCAAATCACTCGAAGAAGATGCGACGAGTGGCCCGAAGACCAAGGTGCTGGTCAAAATCGGGATCATGAAAAACGGCTCCGGCGTCAAATCGCCGAAGATCGAGAGCGAGCTCGTGGACGCCTCGCGCCGCAAACTCAACTCGCTGCCCGGCGTGAGGGTGCTGGCCGAAGACGCGCCGCAAAAACAGCCGGATCTGCCGATGGTGATGGTCACCGGCAAAATCTCCGAGCTGAAGGCTTCGCGCGAGGGCAGCTCGATCGTGTATTCGGCGAGCGTCGAGTACGTGCTTCACACGATGCCCGAGCAATCGATCGCGGCCAAAGTCTCCGGTCGAGCCAGCGCCACCGCGAGCGAGCAAGAAGCGAACGACAAGGCCAAGAGCGCCGAGCTCCGTCGCTCGGTGCTGGAAG
Organism: Polyangiaceae bacterium; assembly: GCA_036500245.1. Lineage (GTDB taxonomy): Bacteria > Myxococcota_A > Polyangia > Polyangiales > Polyangiaceae > PMG-095. The sequence goes on from DASYCL010000754.1 coordinate 2,020, forward strand.
CCGCGATCGCGAGCGCGCTGCGCCGCGCTCCGCCGGCGCTGATGGCTGCGGCGCGGTTGTAGCGTCTTCGTGGGACTGAAGGGGTGATCCTAGCTTGGGATTTTCTTGACCCTGCGCGTGTTGTTGCGTTTGGCCGCCTGCGCGACGAGCCGCGCGGCGGGCGCCTGTTCGGTCAGTCCTCGTTACTCCCCTCTCTATCGAAAACCGTGATCAGCCTGCCGAATCAGGAGCTTTGTTTTATTTCCGGGCATTCGGCCCGAGACCTTCGCGCGCGCTAGGGCGCGAAAGAGAGGAGAGGGAATGTGACGAACAGTCGGGTTGTTTCTGACTCTTCAGCCATCTCGGCGCGCGGTCGCGCCCGACAAGGCTCGGGCTCGCCTGCCCGGAAATAGTACAAAGCTACCTGGTTCGCGCGGCTGATCACGGTTCTAGAAAGCAGGGCGGCCACGTTAAAACTGACCGGACAGGCGCCCGTCGCGCGGCTCGTCGCGCGGGCGGCCACGCGCAATGACACGCGTCGGGCAAAAACATCATTGCCCAAGCTCCCCCGTTCATGATTACTCCCGGGCCTGATGTCCGAGAGCGTCCTGTTCGTCTCGAAACCGATCGCACCACCGTTCCACGATGGTAGCAAATGCCTGGTTCGAGACGTCGCGCGCAATCTAACGCGCATCGAACCGATCGTGATGGCGCTTCCTGGCGCGCCCGAGCTGGTGCCGGCGAGCGGCGCATTGCGGGTGCGCGCGGTCTCGGCTTACGGCGCGCCCGGCGGATTCACGCCGGCTTTGTCCGCGAATTTGCGCGCCGCTGCTTGGCTTTTTTTGCGCTCGCGCGCGAGCGTCTGGCATTTCGTGTTCGCGCCGAATCCGCGCACGAGCCGCGCCGGGCGTATGCTTTCGCGGCTACGTAAGACCAAAGTCGTGCAAACGGTGGCCTCGCCGCCGCGCACGTTCGAGCGCCCCGAGCATTTGTTTTTTGGGGACACCGTGGTCGCGCAGAGCACATGGACACGGCGTTCGATCGAACGAGCCTATGAACAGGCCGGGCTTCGTCCGCCGCGTCTCTGCGTGATCCCGCCTCCGGTTCCGGAGATCGCAGTGCCGAGCGCGGACGACGTCGCGCGCGTGCGCGCCGAGATCGGCCTCGATGCCGCGACGAACTACCTGATTTACCCGGGCGACCTCGAGACCAGCGCCGGCGCCGAAACGACCGCGCTGCTCGCCGAGCGACTAGCGCGGAGTGCGCCCGAAGCCGTGATCGTGTTTGCGTACCGCCTCAAATCGCCGCGCGCGAGCGAAGTCGCGGCCGAGCTCAAGCAGCGACTCGACCCGAAGCGGACGCGTTTCGTCGAAAACACGCCGAACATTTTGGCGCTCATGAGCGGCGCGCGCGCGGTAGTTTTCCCGGTCGATGATTTGTGGGGCAAGGTCGATTTGCCGATCGTTTTGCTCGAGGCGATGGAGCTCGGCGTGCCGGTGATCGCGCTCGACCGTGGTCCGCTCCAGGACTTGTCCGGTGTCGTCAAAGTGCCGACGCTCGACGCCGAAGCCTGGGAACGCGAAGCGAGCGCGTTTCTCCGCGAGCCCGCGCGGCGGGCATCTATCGCCGAGTCTCAGCGCCAAGCCTTGGATCTACGTCACCGCGCGCGATCGGTAGCGCGCGCATACGAAGATTCGTATCTCGAGCTCATCGCCGAGTCGCGTGGGCACTAGTTTCGCGCCCGTCGCACTAATGCAAACTCTGAGTTGACTAGTCGCCGATCGCGCCGTACGCCTGAGCGGCGATGACAGACGAGAGCCCGGGCGGGGCTCGGGCGGGCGCCAATCACCGAGCAATTTTGTGGACGGATGGGGCTTCGCGGGGCAATCCAGGCCCCGCGGGCATCGGCGCGCTACTCAAAACTTTAGCGGGCGAAGTGCTCGCAGCCGAGAGTGCGTATTTGGGCGAAGCGACGAACAATGTCGCCGAATACAAGGCGCTGCTCATGGGACTCGAGCGCGCGCTCGAGCTCGGCGTGAAACAGCTCGAAGTGCGCGCGGATTCGGAGCTCTTGATCAAGCAGCTCAAAGGCCAATATCAGGTGCGAAATGCCGGGCTTCAGCCGCTCTACCGCAGCGCGCTCTCGCTGCTCGCGCGCTTCGAGGCGAGCACGCTCCTGCACGTGCGCCGCGAGCATAACCTGGAAGCGGATCGCTTGGCCAACGCGGGCATCGACTCACGGCCGCGCTGAGGCGTTCACGCAGCCGACAGCGCACGCCTGAGCGCGACGTAGTCTTCGCCGCGATAAAAGTCGAGCAGTGCCGCGACGCGCACGATCAGATCCGCCCGCATTGCGGCTTGGCCATCCCCAAACACCAAAGCCTCGATCAAGCCGCGTTCGGAGCTCGCCTCGAGGAGCGCACGATACTCCGGTCGCAGGAGCAACAAACCGCGGAGGCTCGCCCGCAAATCTCCGCACAATACGAGGCCGGCGCGATCGGCGCTCATTTGCACTAGGCGGTGCGCCGCGAGCAGGTTTTCATTGACCAGAGACAGCGCGCCCTCCGCGGGATTTGCAGGCGGCGCTTTGCGGAAGTTTCGTTCGACGTGAACCAGCGTGTCGAGCCCGCGCCGCAGCGCGGGTTCGGGGATGCGCTCGAGCACCTTGCTCACGCCTGGACCGAGCGGAATGCCTTTCACGAGCGGGAGCAGGCCGAGTAGTAGTTCGACGCCGCCTTTGGTGTGGGAGAGCGCTCCGGCCCACACGTCGTTCGAGGTCACGCGGGTGAGGCCGAGCTTCAAGTGCAGCGCTTCGGCGCCGAAAGCGAAGAACAGCTCGCTTTCGTGCATGAAATACGGAGAAGCGGGATCGAGGTGCGCTTTGCCGAGCAAGAGATAAGGCGTGTCGCTTTCGTAGCCGCGGAGCCCGATCGATTTTTTGCCGCGCGAAACGTAGGCTTGCAACGTGGGCAGCGCAAAGGCGAGCCGCGCGGCCGCGAGCGCGCGACCGGCCGCAGGCTCGAGGCTCGTGCTCAGCGCTTCGCAATAGTCGCGCAGCACGACTTGATCGGGTTCGGGCGAAAGCGCGACCAACTTTTGCAGCGAGTTGACCAGCGAGGCCTGTCCGCGCGCGAGCGGATGACTGAGCGCGCTTTCGAGCGACTGCGGAGAAAATGCACTTTGGGGCGGAGCGGGCCGCGCCTCGCTCGCGTGCGCGAGGCCGCGCGCCGACAAAAGCTCGCGCAAGGTGAGATCGCGTACGTCCAGGCTCGCGCGACTCGCGATCCGCGTTTCGACCGCGAAGCGCGCCAGCCTGAGCTCGTCTCGCGCGATCTCTTCATTGGTCGATGGCGTGTCGTGGATTTTGCGCTGGAGCGCGAGCGCGAACGGCAGCGCGGGCTCGCCGAAGTCGATCAACGCGCGCACCAGCGCGCTGCCGGCTTCGCGCGAGAATTGAAAGCGCGCCCACAGCTCGGCCAACAAGGCCGGCGTGAGGCGCTCGCCGGAGAGGGCGCGCCCGAGCTCGGCGCGATCGAGCGTCGCGCTCGGCTCGTGCTCTTCGCACAGTGCGAGCAAGCGGGCAAAGCGCGCGCGTTCGCTGCCGTGCTCGATCGCCGCGTGCAGCAAATTCGTGCTGCTCGCGCTGCCGTCGCGTTCGCGCGCGAGCCAAACGCGCCGCGCGGCCTCGAGCAAGCGCGTTTTCGGCTGTTCGAGCGCGATCAAATCCGCGGCATCGCGCGCGACCGCGGAGTCGGCGCGACGGCTCAGAAAACTCGCAGCGCCAGCGCGGAGCTCGACTTTGTCGTCGCGTGCGGTTTGCTTCAACGCGCTCGGGTCGAGTGCTGCGTAGATCAGATCGCCGACCGAAGACCAAGCGACGATCGCGGCGCGCCGCTCAGTGACGAACAAGTGCGGCAACACCCTCACTTCGCCGAGCAGTTGCGACGCGAGCGTGAGCTGATTCGAACCGCGCAGGAAGCAGACCAAGACTTCGCCGGCCGCAAGCTCACGCTCGAGCCACGCCTTGCCGAGCTCGTCGTCACTCCGCACCAAGCGCGACGCTTTCAAATCGAGCGCGCGCGATTGGCCATGCGGCGACAAACGCGCCAGCGCGATCAGCCGTTCGACCGCCGCGCGCTTGCCGGCGGGGATGAGTAACGCCTCCTGCGCGAAACACAGCCGATCGCGCACGCGGCCGGGCTCGAAGCGCAAATCGCCGCGCGTCAGCAAATCGACTCTGAGTCCGTCGAAGCGATCGCGCGCGGCGGCGAGCCAAAGCCCGCTCTTCGTCCAAAGCAGCGTAGCGCGCGCGCGGGCGCCGTTCGGAAGCAAGAGCCCGCTGTCCAGCCGCACGCGACCGAGCACCTTGCCGAGGCCTTGTTCCTCGGCAAATTCCAGGGCTGCGTCGCTCATGAGGCTTCCTGTTGCGCACTTGAATCAGCCCGCGACTGGCAGCGATTTCGGCTCGGATTCGAGCTTCGTCCGGGCTTTCGCCATGCTAGATGATCCGCTCGAGCCATGGCTTCCACGAGTACGTCTTCCGAATTGCGATCGGCGTTTTTGAACTTCTTCGGCGCGCGCGGCCACGAGATCTGCCCGAGTGGCCCGGTCATTCCCGCGAATGACCCAACGTTGCTGTTCGCCAATGCGGGCATGGTT
>DASYCL010000755.1:0-6333 GCA_036500245.1 Polyangiaceae bacterium
AAGACACCGAGATAGCGCTGCAAATTTTCGATCGCTGCGCGCGGCGCGCCGAGCTTGGCGCACAAGTAGCCATGATCGCGGAGCTCGTCCGTGACATCGGGCATCAGGTCGATCAGGCGATCGAGCACCAACAAAAGCCGCGGATAATCAGCCTGCGCCGCGTAGATGCCGCGCAAGTTCATCAGCATGCGAGCGACGATGTGCCGCGCTGGAATCGGCGCCAGCATTCCCTCCTGGAATTTCATTTTTCCGGCCACGCGCTTCAGTAGCTCGCAGAGATCGCGCCGGCTGAGCGTGGCTCCGCCAGTAAACGGATCGACGATCACGCTGCCTTCGGAGTCATCCACTCGCGCCAAGAAGTGCCCGGGAAAGCCGACGCCGTGCGCCCGCACGCCGGCGCGTCGCGCGACCTCGACGAACAATACCGCGAGGGTGATTGGGATGCCGCACTTGCGCTCGATCACATCGTTCAGAAACGAGTTTCGCGCGTCGTAGTAGTTGTCGGTGTCGCCGCGAAAACCATGGCGAATGAACAGGTGATCGCCGATTGCGCGCGCTTGCAGCGCCGCCGGCAGCTGGTCAATGTGTCGGCGGCACAGCGGCGCGGCGAGCTGATCGAGCTTGTCGGACTGCGCTTTGAAATCTAGGCCGGGATGGGCGTCGCGCGCGATCAAGAGCGCGCCGGTGAGCAAATCCAACTGGTCGTCGGGACGGGAGGCGTAGTGCCGAAAGTCCACCCTCCTAGTATAGTCGCGGCCGCGCGTGCGTAGCCAAGCCGAGAGCGGCAAAACTCACGGTCCGCTTCCGCGATTCCCGGTGTAGACTGTTTGAATTCCGCGGCGCTTTCCCCTGATCTGGGGCCGTTGCGGCAAGGATGCCCGATGAAGATCGACGAAATCATGACCAGAAACGTGCGTGGCATTTCGCCCGACGAGACGTTGGGCACGGCCGCGCAGATCATGTGGGAAAACGACTGCGGTGTGGTTCCAGTCGTCGAGGCCGACGGGCGTCTCGTAGGCGTCGTGACCGATCGCGACATTTGCATGGCTGCGCATTTGCAAGGCGCGCCGCTACACGACTCACGCGTGTCGAGTGCGATGGCGCGCGACGTCAAAACGTGCTCGCCCCGCGACACTCCAGCAACGGTGCAAGCGATCATGTCCCAAAACAAGATTCGGCGCGTGCCGGTCGTGGACGACGCGGGGCGCCTGGTCGGCATCGTGACGCTCGGGGATCTTGCTTACCTCGTCGGTCGCGAGACCAACGGCGGCGACGGGATGACCTGGACCGCGATCGGACACACGCTCGCTGCCATCAGCCAGCCGCGTTTGCCGCGCTATTCTGGCGGCTACGCGAGCAATCGCACGAGCTATCCGCCGAACGGCTGATCGAAATGCGTGCTCGCCGACATGGGCCACCCACGGATGGAGCCGAGTTGTGCGTCGAGAGCTCGCCGCATTCTGGCCGTTTGGCCGACGAACGAACGTCGCTCGTGACCGTTCCTGAAGCTCGGAAACCAAGCTAGCCTTGGGCCGATCGCAGTTCGAGGAGGCCCGCCGATGACGTCGAGATTCCCCAAGCGCAACTCTTCCGTGTCGGTGTTGGCCGAGCTTTCGCAGTTGCGCGATGAGCTCCGTATCAAGCTGCATTTGGCTGGGCTCGAAGTTCGCGCGCAATGGGAGAGCGTCGAGCCGAAGCTCCTCGGTTTGGAGCGCTCGCTCGAGCAGCAAGGCGAAGGCGCCTTCGAAGCCGCGGGCGAGCTCGCGATCGAACTGGTCAAGGCGTTCCGCGATTTTTCCGTGCGCGGCCAAGAGGGTGGCCCGAGCAAAGCACCGGTGCACGACATCATGCGTGTGCGCGTGCACACTTGCAGCATGGACGACACGCTGCACCGCGCAGCGCAGATCATGTGGGAAAAAGACTGCGGCTGCTTGCCCGTCGTCGACGCTGCACGCCACGTCCACGCCGTGATCACCGATCGGGACGTGTGCATGGCTGCGCTCACGCAAGGCGTCGCGCTCACGGGGACTCAAGTCTCGACCGCGATGTCACGCACGCTCTACACGTGCTCTCCGGACGAGAGCGTCGGCGCAGTGGCGGAGCTGATGCGCGAACGACAGATCCGTCGCGTGCCGGTAGTCGATTCGATGGGGCTCTTGATCGGGATGATTTCGCTCGGCGACATCGCGCGCTACTTGCGACCGCGCAGTGCCCAAGCCAGCGCGAGTGCCGCCGAATTCGTGGCCACGGTGGCCGCGATCAGCGAGCCGCGCGCTCGTCCATCGGCGCCGCCGCCCGCTGTTTGAGCAAAGGTCGAGCGAAACCTCGCGCGCGACGTGGCGCGCTCGAGGTTACTCGGACAGCTAGTGCCCGCGAGCGTTTGTCCGCGTTCATTTGGGATTGGCTTTAATTTCCGCAGGTTGACGGAAAAATTCCGCTTGCCTGCGTTTTGAAGTTGAAAGTGACTTTCATTATCAGTAAAGGTCCTGGCGTGACTCGCACCTGGACCGCGCTTCCTTATTTCGCTTTCGCGACGGCTTGCCTTGCCTGCTCGTCGAGCGACCAAAGCACTCCGAGCTCCACGCAAGAACCCGCGACCGATGCTGCGCTGATGGTTTCGGACGTCCCGATCGCGAAGGCGACGAGCGAGGAGCTCGATGATTTCTCGAACGGCGATGTGCTCTTCGATTTGCCGGAGCGCGAGGCGGACGGCCTCGGCCCACTCTACACGCGCGACAACTGCGGCGCGTGTCACGACAACGCCGCACGCGGCCCGGGCTTCGTGCAAAAGATGTCGGTGGTCGAGGCGGACGGGGTGACCGCGTCGGCAGATCAATCCCTGCTCGCGTTCGGTCACACGGTGCACCCGCAGGTCGTCGATCCGGCGACGACGCCGATCATGCCGCCGGACGATCCAAGCGTACGCGTGACGACGCGCGTCGGACCGCCCGTGCTCGGGCGCGGCTACATGGAAGCGGTGGACGATACTGAAATCGTGCGCGTGGCGAACGAGCAAGCGGCGAGCTCGGACGCGATCAAAGGGCGCATCAATCACATCAGTTATCTCTCGGACCCTAACCCGGACACGCGCTTTTTCAACTATCAGAAGGGCGAGATGGCGATCGGGCGCTTTGGTGTGAAGGCGCGCATCCCGACCCTCGACGACTTCACGGCGGACGCGCTGAACGGCGACATGGGCATCACTAGTCCACTTCGTCCGACTGAATTTCCGAACCCGGACGGACTCACCGACGACGCGAAGCCGGGCATCGACGTCACGGCGGACAGCGTGAACGGGCGCGCGATGTACATGCGCCTGCTCGCGATCCCGAAGCGCGCAACGGGCCACGACGCGGGCGCAGCTCTGTTCGAGCAGGTGCATTGCAGCACCTGCCACGTGCCGACTTTGCACACGCGCGCCGACTACCCGATCGCCGCGCTCGCCGACATCGATGCTCCGATTTACACGGACTTTCTGCTGCATGACATGGGTGTGGGCCTCGCCGACGGCATGGCCGACGGAGTCGACGGTGAAGCGCACTCGCGCGACATGCGCACCGCGCCACTGATCGGCATGCGCTTCAATCGCACGTTTTTACACGACGGCCGCGGGCACTCGGTGGCGGACGCAATCAGCCAACATCAAAGCGACGGTTCGGAGGCGAACGACGTGATCACCGCGTTCAACGCGCTCTCCCCGGACGAGCAAAGCGCGTTGATCGACTTCGTCAATTCGCTCTGAGCCGCCGCCGGTCAACCCCACAAGAAAGCCAACAAGAGTGTCCTTGCTTCGTTCCATTACGGCATCGTTCGGCGCTCCCCTCGCCTTTACTTTCGCCCTCGCGAGCTTGGTTGGTTGCAGCAGTAACGGTGACGATTCGGCGAGCGCGCCGAGCGCCGACAGCGTCGTCAGCGCGATGCACGATTCGCTGCTCGGCGACATCAAGGACCTGAAAACTGCGGCGATCGCGACGCAGGCCGCGGCGCCCGCGCCAGCCGATCGCGGCTGGGACGCGACCGAAGACCAAGCCGCGTTCGAAGCGACCCAGGCCGCCTGGAAGCAAGCGCGTACGGCGTACGAGCACACCGAAGGCGCGCTCGCGCCGATCTTCCCCAACATCGATGTCTTGATCGACGCGCGTTACGACGATTATCTCGCCGCGCTGCCGCAAGGTGACACCGATTTGTTCGACGACCAAAGCGTGACGGGTTTGCACGGCGCCGAGCGCATCTTGTTCGCGGACGTGATTCCGGAACGGGTCGTCACCTTCGAATCTACCCTGGTAGGTTATGAGCCGGCGAGCTTTCCGACCACGGCCGAGCAAGCCAACGAATTCAAGACGCTGCTCTTGAACAAGATCATCGCGGACGCGACGACACTCGAGACCCAGTGGACGCCTGCCGAAATCGACTTGAACGGCGCGTTCAACGGCCTGGTTTCGCTGACGAACGAGCAACGCGAAAAGGTCAACAACGCGGCGACCGGCGAAGAACCGGCTTCGCCAAACTCGACGCGCTTTATTCGCAGGTCCAAGGCGAGGCGATCCCGGCGCCACCGGACAGCTGGAGCGCCGAAAATCCATCCGCGGCTGACCTCGACTCCGACTTCGGGAAACTGTACAGCGGCGTGCAGGCGGCCGTCTCGATGGACTCTCAAGAGTCGGTCGTGGTGCAGATGAACTATGCCGCGGCGATCATGGGATTCATGCAATTCAGCGAATGATTAACGCGCAAAAAAAACTCGGCCACGCGCTGATCGCATGCTTGCTCTGTGCCTGCGCCGGCTCCGGCGATGACGCCGGCTCGAGCAACAACAGCGGTGTGTTCATCGCGTTCGGCAACGACTTTCAGGATTTTCACAGCTGGCAATCCTTCGACGTAACCGCGGACGCGCCGGACATCGATGCCGGCATCGGTCCCGGCACGGTGCATCCGGACGCGATGCTGATCGAATACCTGAACCACGCGCCGCCGCACGGCAGCACGGCCTTTCCGGTCGGCACGATCATCGTGAAGGAAGGCACCGAAGGCGACGTCATCGGGCGTCAGTACTTCGCGATGGTCAAACGTGGCGGCGACGAAAACACCAACGGCGCGGTCGGCTGGGAATGGTTCGAGCTGCGCAATCAACCCGACGGCTCGGTCGGCATCGTGTGGCGCGGCGTCGGTCCGCCCGCGGGCGAGGTCTACGGCGGGGATCCGAACGCAGGCTGCAACACGTGCCACGTGGCTTGCGGCAACGATTCTGTTTGTGCGAAGGCGGTTCAGCTTGATCAATTCTAAGCGCGCGGTTGGCGCGGTATTTTCGCTGATTTGTTTGGGGGTTCTCTGTTCGACGCGGGCGGCGCAGGCGAACCCGCGTGTGTTTCCGTTCACGTACACCGTGGACACGATGCCGAAAGGCGAGCTCGAGCTGGAGCAATACGTCGATTACATTCCGGTTCGGGTACAGGACCAGAGTGGCAAACAGAGCTGGTACGGCGCGACCGACTTTCAGACGGAGCTCGAGTTTGGGCTCACGCCGAAGCTCGAACTCGGCCTGTATGTCACTTTCGCGCCGACGCCGGCGACCAATCTCTACATCGTGCCCACGCCATTCGTCGGCGACGGCATGAAAGAGCGACTCAAATATCGCTTTGCAGAAGCCGGCGAATGGCCGATCGATGTCGGCGTGTACGGCGAATTGGTCGAAGACCAGCGCGAATTCGAAATCGAAGCCAAGGTGCTGCTCGAGCGTCGGATCGGGCCGGTGCGCATCGCGCTCAACCTGACTGGCGAGCACGAGAACTACTTCACGTGCAACGTTTGCAGCACTCCGGGCGTTCATTCCGCCTCGTCGCAGCAAGATTGGGTCTTGAACCCGAGTGCCGGCGTGAGCGTCGAAGCCACACCCGCGATACAACCCGGCGTGGAGAGCTTTCTGTGGTCGGAGTACACCGACCCGAAGATCTCGCCGCGTCCGTTCGATCTCGGCCCGCACTTGTACGTCGGCCCGACGTTGCTTTCGCAATTCGGGCGCCTGTGGTGGAACGTCGGCGCGTACGCGCGCGTGACGGACACGGCTCATCGACTGCTACCCGGCGAATCGTTCGGCAATTTTTGGGTACGTAGCGTGATCGGCTACGAGCTCTGAATTGCGCTCGAGGATGCATGCTACGCCGGTCCGCCGCGCTGATTTTGATCTCGTGTGCGAGCGCGGCATGCGCCGGCTCCAGCGCCGATGACGGCGCTGGCAAGGCGAGCGACGTATTCATCGCGTTTGCTTCGGACTTCAAAGACTTCCGCACTTGGCAGTCGTTCGACGTAACCATGGACGCAGATGCGGGTGCATTT
>DASYCL010000756.1:0-2832 GCA_036500245.1 Polyangiaceae bacterium
GGGAACTTCCGGCCCCCCACATTCCTAAGCGAGAAGCGAAGCGACCATGGCCAAGGACACTCTAACGATCACCGACAACCGCACCGGCAAGACCTTCGAGGTGCCGGTTACGGAAGACACCATCCGCGCGCTCGATCTGAAACAGATCCACGTGCAGGAAGGCGACTTCGGGCTGATGACGTACGACCCCGCGTTCATGAACACGGCGTCGTGTCGCTCGTCGATCACGTACATTGACGGCGATAAGGGCATCCTGCGCTACCGCGGCTACCCCGTCGACCAGCTCGCGGAAAAGGCGACTTACCTCGAGTGCGCCTACTTATTGATCAACGGCGAGCTGCCGACGAAGACCGAGCTCGACAAGTTCACGCAGAACGTGACGCACCACACGTTCGTGCACGAGAACGTGCGCACGTTCATCGACGGTTTCCGTTACGACGCGCACCCGATGGGCATGCTGGTCGCGACCGTCAGCGCGCTCAGCACATTTTACCCCGAAGCCAAGCACGTGCTCGATTCGGAGATTCGACGACAGCAGATGGTGCGCTTGATCGCGAAGATGCCGACGCTCGCCGCGTGGAGCTTCCGCCACAGCATGGGCATGCCCTTCGTCTATCCGAGCAATGAGGTCAGCTACACCGAGAATTTCTTGCAGATGATGAAGCGCATCGCCGAGCCGAAGTTCGAGGTGCACCCCGAGATCGTCAAAGCGTTGGACGTGCTCTTCATCTTGCATGCGGACCACGAACAAAACTGTTCGACCAACGTGATGCGCAGCATCGGCAGCTCGCGCGCCGATCCGTACGTCGCGGTCGCGGGCGCGGCCGCGGCGCTTTACGGTCCGCTCCACGGCGGCGCGAACGAAGCCGTATTGCGCATGCTCCGTGAAATTGGCTCGATGTCGAACATCCCGGCCTTCGTGAAGGAAGTGAAGAGCGGAGTCGGCGCGCGGCTGATGGGCTTTGGCCACCGCGTCTACAAGAACTACGATCCGCGCGCGAAGGTGATCAAGCGCCTCGCCGATCAGGTGTTCGACCTCGTCGGTAAGAAGAGCCCACTCTTGCCGCTCGCGCTCGAACTCGAAAAAATCGCGCTCACGGACGACTACTTCGTATCGCGCAAGCTTTACCCGAACGTCGATTTTTACTCGGGCCTCATTTACGAGGCCCTGCAGATTCCGGTCGATATGTTCCCGGTGCTGTTCGCGATCCCGCGCACCTCGGGCTGGCTCGCGCAGTGGGAAGAGATGCTGCTCGACAAAGACCAGAAGATCGCGCGTCCGCGCCAAATCTACACCGGCTACGACGAACGCCAGTTCGTGCCGATGGAGAAGCGCACCCCGGCACCCGTCGCTCCCAGCACTTCGGGCTCGAAGCGCGAAACCGACTGAGCGCTGCCGGTCAAGACCGCATGCCGCCTCCCGCCGATCCGGAACGCCGCTCATCGCACGCTGCTCCAGGCGACTCGCCTGCCAAGAGCGAAGGTGAACGGCGCTCCGCGACGTTCGCCTCGTTCGGCGTGCGCGAGTCGGCACAGAGCGGCGCGGTGCTCGCCGGGCGCTATCAAGTGCGCGGCTTTCTGACTCGCGGCTCGACCGCGCGCGTGTACCTAGCCGAAGATCTCACGACGCATGGGCCTGTCGTGGTGAAGATGCTGGCGCCGGAAACCGCGGCCTCCGCCGAATTCCGCAGCCGTTTGCTGCGCGAGGCGGAAGCGGCAAAAGCCGTCGTGCACCCGAACGTCGTGACCGTGCTCGACGCCGGGCAAACCGACGAAGGCGCGCCATTCTTGGTGCTGGAAGCCTTGCTCGGCGAATCACTCGGCGAGTACTTGCGGCGAGAAGGCACAATCCCGCTCGATACGGCATTGATCCTGCTGAAGCAGGCGGCGTCCGGACTCTCCGCCGCGCATCGCGCGGGCGTCGTGCATCGCGACGTGAAGCCGGACAATTTCTTGCTGCTCGGCCCGCTCGGTGAACCGTACGGGCTCAAGGTGATCGATTTCGGCCTGGCCAAGCTCTGGACAGCCGGCGACAGCAGCGGCGCGCACAACATCCTCGGCACCGCGGAGTACATGGCGCCCGAACAAATTCTGGTCGAAGAAGTCGATCCGCGCAGCGACATCTATAGTTTGGGCGTCGTGATGTTTCGCGCGCTGACCGGACATTTGCCGTTCGAGTCGGTCGGCCAAGCGGATTTGCTGCGCCATCAGTTGTTTTCGTCGGTTCCACCACCCTCGTGGCTGAACGAAGACTTGGAGTCGAACGTCGATTACGTCGTGCAGCGCGCCACGCGCAAACATCGCGAAAATCGCTACCCGACGATGGACGCGCTGATCGCCGATCTCGATGTCTTGCTCGGCCTCGAAGCGCGCGAAGTTCCGTCAGCAGAACCTTTCGTCAACCCGGACATGTACGTGCCGACGAGCGCGCGCGGTCGCGAGGCCGCGAATCTGCTCGCGGCAAAATTCGGAAAACACGCGTCGAGCATCCCCGGCTCGCGCGGCTGACGAGCGAATCGAAGTGCCGCGAATCGAAACGCGACGTAGCGACGCGGGCGACGATTTCCACGGCACCTGGGTCGAAGATCCGTATCGCTGGCTCGAAGACGACGCAGATCCCGAAGTCAAAGCTTGGACCCTCGCCCAGAATGCGCAGACCGAGGAATTTCTCTCGCGAGTGCCGGAGCGCGCCGCGCTCCGCGCGAGGCTCACCGAACTGTTTCAAATTGGCTCGGTATCGCTGCCAACGATTGCGCGACTCGGGTCCGGCAGCTGTCGCTATTTCTTCACGCGACGGAGCGGCGGCGAAGATCAGCCGCGGCTCTTCGTTCA
>DASYCL010000757.1:0-2839 GCA_036500245.1 Polyangiaceae bacterium
TGATCACCGCGACGGCGGTGAACGCGGTCGCGAGCAGCGGCACGGTGATCCAGTACTACGCCGTGCGCCAAAACGAGAACACGATCTACCTCGCGACGTACACTACGGCCGAACCGGATGTCGGCGAACTGCGTTTCATCACGCGCCTTCGCGGCAACGTCGTCACTGGGGTGCCGGCGCCGTCGAACAACTCGGGCACGACCGGCGCGATCGAAAGCACGGACGTATTCGGCTACGCGGACGGCACGACCACGTCCAAGTACTACGGCAACGACCGCGCGAAAGACTTGTCGATCCGCGGTGTGACCGGCTCGGGCATCGGCGTGTTCATGATTTACGGAAATCGCGAAGACAGCTCGGGCGGGCCGTTTTTCCGCGACATTCAGAACCAGAGCTCGAACACCGCCGATTCCGAGCTCTACAACTACATGAACTCGGGCCACAACCAGACCGAAGCCGTGCGCACGGGTTTGCACGGGCCGTACGCGCTTCGTTTCACGACCGGCTGCACGCCCGCGCTCCCGAGCTTCGATTGGATGTCTTCGCTGAATTTGACGGGCTGGGTTTCGGCGCGCGGCGCGGCTTCGGCCGCGGGCATCACTGGCATGGACGGCAAGCACGACTACCTGGTCGGCTTCGCCAACACGACGGCGCAATATTGGACCGCGGTCGATGCGAGCAGCGGCGCGTTCACGCTATCGAACATGAAGCCCGGCGCGTACACGGCCACGGTGTACAAAGGCGAGCTCGCAGTCTGGAGCGGCAACATGACGGTAAACGCGGGCGCGACGGCCAGCCTCGGCACGATCACGATCAATCAAGATCCGAGCGCGAGCACCGCAATCTGGCGCATCGGCGATTGGGACGGCACACCGCTCGAGTTCCTGAACGGTACGAACCTCGGTCAGATGCATCCGTCCGACACGCGTATGAAAAGCTGGAGCCCGGTGACGTACACCGTCGGTTCGAGCACGGCCGCGAATTTCCCAGCCGTGCAATTCCGTGGCGCGAACACGCCCACGGTCGTGAAATTCACGCTCAGCGCCGCGCAGGTCGCCGCGCATACGATTCGCGTCGGCATCACCAGCGCGTACGCCTCGGGCAGGCCGCAAATCACCGTCAATTCGTGGACCTCGACGGTGCCCGCAGCTTCGACTCAACCCGACTCACGTAGCATCACCATCGGCACGTATCGCGGCAACAATCACACCTTCAGCTACGCCGTGCCCGCGAGCGCGTTCGTCAGCGGCGCGAACACGCTGAGCATCAACGTCGCGAGCGGGTCGGGCGATCTGAGTAACTATTTAAGTGCGGGCTGGGGTTACGATTGCGTGGATTTGGAGTGAGTCGAAAAAGCGGTCGTGAAGTGACGTGAGTCACCGGAGCAGCAGTTTCAAAAGCAAAACCTAGTTCGAGCTCGAACTGGTCTTTCATAAACCGCCGGTCGAGCCGCGCTGATCGCGCGGCGCGCGACTCAACCCTTCCGCCGACTCTTCACCTGATTCGGCGCCGTCGCCATCGCGGTCAAGAGTTCCCGATTCATCTTGGCGATGAAGCTGATGTTGATGTCTTTCGGGCAGGCGGCTTCGCACTCTTTGTGGCTCGAGCAGTGGCCGAAGCCTTCAGCGTCCATCTGTGCGACCATTTTTCGGGCGCGGTCGAGGCGTTCGGGATCGCCTTGGGGCAAGAGCGCGAGGTGCGATATTTTGGCGGAGGTGAAGAGCGCGGCAGAGGCGTTCGGGCAGGAAGCGACGCACGCGCCGCAGCCGATGCAGGCTGCGGCTTCGAACGCGAGATCGGAATCCGGCTTGGGCACGGGTAGTGAATTGGCTTCGGGCGCGGCGCCGGCTCGCACGGAGACGTAGCCGCCCGCCTGAATGATGCGATCGAACGCGCTGCGGTCGACGACGAGATCTTTGATCACCGGGAACGCCGCTGCGCGCCAGGGTTCGATCGTGATTTCGTCGCCATCTTTGAACATGCGCATGTGCAGCTGGCACGCGGTCGTGCTGCGCGCGGGGCCGTGCGCTACGCCGTTGATCATCATGCCGCACATGCCGCAGATGCCTTCGCGGCAGTCGTGATCGAACGCGATCGGCTCTTCACCTTTGTGCGAAAGCTCTTCGTTCACCACGTCGAGCATTTCCAAGAACGACATGTGCTCGTTGATGCTCTTCGCTTCGTAACGCACGAAGCGGCCTTCGTCTTTCGGGCCTTTTTGGCGCCAGACGTTCAGAATTAGATTCATCGAGCGCGCCATTACTTGTAGCTCCTTTGGCTCGGATGCACGTATTCGAAGCTGAGCGGCTCTTTGTTGAGCTTGGGCGCGGCGCTATCACCAGTGAATTCCCAGGCCGCGACGTACGAGAAGAGGTCGTCGTTGCGCTTCGCTTCGCCGTCTTCGGTTTGGTGCTCTTCGCGGAAATGGCCGCCCGCGGATTCTTCGCGGTCGAGCGCGTCCCGACAAGTGAGCTCGGCGAGCTCGAAGAAGTCCGCGACGCGGCCGGCTTTTTCGAGCGATTGATTGAGCTCTTCGCCAGTGCCTTGAATCGACAGGTCGCGCTCGAATTCTTCGCGCAGTTCGGGGATTTTTTCGAGCGCGTGTTTGAGGCCTTCGGCAGTGCGGGCCATGCCGCAGTAGTCCCACATCAAGGTGCCGAGTTCGCGGTGGAACGAATCCGGCGTGCGCTTGCCTTTGATCGAGAGGAGCTTTTGAATGCGCGCTTCGACGTCCGCCACGGTTTGCTTCACGACCGGGTGCGAGTCTTCGATCGTGCTGCCCGGCTTCACGCCCGCGAGGTAGTTCGCGACCGTCACGGGCAAGACGAAGTAGCCGTCC
>DASYCL010000758.1:0-5980 GCA_036500245.1 Polyangiaceae bacterium
TGACCACGGAGTTGCCGAACAAGCGCCCGACCGCCAGCACTTCGGCGTCTCCAACTTGGTTCTCCAAGTTCACGAGCCGAACCTCGGTGCCGCGCGCTTGCGCTAAATCGACACCGCCGTGACCAACGGCTTTGAGCTCGCTGCCTCGGCGTTGTTCGGCGTCAGGGCGATCCAAATCGTAGCCGCTCGTGACGAACGATTGATCCGGGAGCACGGGCACGGGCAGGCGATATTTGCGAAAATCACGCGGCCGGTCCGGGCTGAGCGGGATTTGATCGTAAATGCGCAACTGCCCGTTGCGATCATGGTGCTCGTTCGACTGCGCGACAAGCTCGCGCGCACCGATCGCGTCGGCGTTCGGCACTGGCACGCACGCGTCTCCATCCGGCAAGGTGCCGCGCGGGCAAAGCGCTTCTGCTTGGGGATCTGCGCCAGGCTCGACGCGCGCGTCGAGTGAGCTCACCCGGTGCGCCGCGTTCGGCGACGGCGCGCCGCGGCGAAGCTCGCCGGCGCGGCCGACTAGCGCGAGCAAGCTCAGCGCCAGCGCACCGCGAAGTATCGGGTCGGTCATTCGTGAAACCTAGTGCTTCGGCTCAGAGCTGCGTTCTGGATCCCCGTGGCCCGACGCTTCAACGCTCCGCGAGCCTGGGCACTTCCGCGAATGCGCGCCGGAAAAGCCAAAATCCCGAATCTCTCGCGCTTTGGATTTGCGTCTACCGCCGTGGGTTGATAGCAAAAGTCTGCTTGGTCCTCTCCGAAAAGCTCTCGCCGGCTGACTCCGCAATTCTAGAGACGTTCGTCGTACCGCGCTACTTGTCCCTGTTCGGGGATTTGGTGCTGGAGATGATGCTCGTCGGCGAAACGGCGCGCGTGGCGCATCTCGGGTGCCGTACGGGCTATCCCGATTTGAAGCTGTACGAGCGCGTCGACGGCGTGGACATCGTCGGGATCGACTCGTCTTTGCCTGCGCTCGAGCTCGCGCGCAACAAAGCCGCCGTGCTCGGCGACGTGCCGATCGAATATCGCGTCGGTGAGCGGCTGCCGCTCGAGCTCGACGAGGGCATTTTCACGCACGTTTTCGCGATCCATCCGATCTCCAGTCCGCGCGATCGCGCGCTCTTGTTTCAAGAGATGAGCCGCCTTTTGTGCGAGGGCGGCCAAGCGCTGGTGGCCTTGCCGCTGCGCGGATCGTTTCAGGAGATCGCCGACCTGTTCCGCGAGTACGGCCTGAAACACGACGACAGCGATTTCTCGAAGGCGATCGAAGCGGCTCTGCTCGGTAGGCCGAGCATCGAGACACTGTCCGAAGAGCTGGAAAACGCGGGCCTCGACGACATCGACGTCGAGATCCGCCAAACTCAGCTGTCGTTCGACAGCGGTCGCGCGTTCGTCGAAGATCCGGTGAGCCGGCTTTTGATCATTCCGGAAGTGCGCACCTGGCTCGCGGTGAACGACCTGCAAAAGCCGCTCGAATACGTGCGCGACGCGATCGACAAATACTGGTCCGAAGGCAAGCTCGAGCTGTCGCTGAACGTCGGTTGTGCCAGCGCGCGCAAGCCGATGCTCGAGTGACTGGGCGCGAGTTCGCGCGCGCGGCGGGTCAGTACTTGTATTGCCAGAGCAGGTCGACGCCCGCGCCGATGTTGCCGACTTCGGTGCGCAGCGACCAATTTCGGCGAAAGCGATAGTCGATTGTGCCGCTGAAGGCGGTGTTCGCACCGGTCGGGACCGGATCCTGCGATGTCTTGTAGCTGCCCTCGAACCAAATCGTGTCGCTGATGGGATAGGCTGCGCTGTAGGTTTGATAGAGCCTTTGATCGGCGGTCGTCTCGCTGCCGGTTTTGATTTGCAAGTTGGACAGCGCCGTATTGGCGAGCAGCTGACTGCCGAGTAGCCCTGCGCCTGCGCCGAGTCCTGCGCTCGCCGGATTGCTCGAGCTCGCGGCGGTGTTTTCGTCCGTCGGCGCGTTCAGGAGCTTGGCCAAGATCACCGCCGGATCGGTCACACTCGGATCGTCTACGTCCTCCAAATCGACTTTGGCTTTGTTGAGCGTCCCGCTCACCTTGGCGCGCACCGTGACTTGCTGCGCCTCGCAGATCGCTTGAACCGCGACGCGCGGATCGCCCGGATCGCCGTCTTCGTCGAATGACACCGTGCCGCTCTCGATCGTGAATGGCCGTGGCAAGCCCGGCAGATTCAGGCGCCCTCCGGGGATGAGCTCGATATTTCCGCCCACCTTGAGTTCGCTTCCGAGCAGGATTTCGGGTGAACCGGTGAGTGGCAAGAACAAATCCGTGCGCGTCAGCTTCACTTTGTTGCCGAGGTCGAACTTCATGCGCCAGGGCAGCGCTTCGCCGTCAGCGGCTTTGCGCGGCTCGGCGATCGGTTGCCCGATCTCGATGTCCGAGTTGTTGCCGAGCGCGATCAATGTGCGTGTGCCCGACGTCGGCAGGGTGGCGCTGAGCTCCGGCACTTTGAGCGCGACGAACATCTCGGTCGGGCGACGCTCGAGATCGACCGCAATTTTTTTGCCGTCGAGCGTCGCGAACGTCACGCCCTCGACGAGCAGCGGAACCTGGTGCAGCTCAGCGTCCGCGTGGCCCGTGGTCAGGCGAAAGCCGTCGAGCGTGATTTTTCCCCTCGCAGTCACGTTCGGTTTCTCCGCCTCCGCGGCTGCGGACAGCGAAGCGATCTGGATCGTGGTGTTGCCGTTCTTACCGTCGGCGGTCGCGTTGAAGCTCACGTCCTTCATGCGCAACCCGAGCTGCGCGAGCTGGAGCGTGCCATGGCGCATGTCGAGCGTGCCGTTCACCGCCCCGGTCCAATGTTGTTCAGCCTTCGGATCGGCATTGGCGCTGAACGTAGCCGCGAGCTTGGCGTCCAATTTGCCGCCCACTTCCGAGAGCACGTCGCGCAAAACGGGCGACAGGATCACCGCGTCCACATCACTGGCCGTGAGTTTTAGGGCGAGCGGTTGCGTCTCGTCGATGCTCGGTAGCACGCCCTGCCAATTCAGCGACGTTTGCAGCTCGCTGTCGAGCTTTCCGAGCGTCTCATCGACGTTCAACTGCGCCGATAGCGCGCGGCCGTCGGTGCGCGTATCGAGCTTTACCGTGCCGATGCGCGTGCGAGCGACGACTGTGTCCCGCACTTCTAAATGTGCGACCATTTGCGGCAGTGTTTGCCGCCGATCGAACATGACCGCGCCCAGCACCTTGCCCTCGATGCCCGATTCGGCGAGTTGAGGCACGACGTCGAGCGGGAAACCTTCGAGTGAAACCCCGATCGTGCCGGTCCACGCCGTGTCCACGGTTGGCCCCGAGCTCGTGATCTTGTCCCAGGCTGCTTTGCCGGCGCCGCTGAATTGCGCGACGCGCGAACCCTTGCACGCACGCGGCGAGTTGCTCGGCAAGAACAGCTCGCCACGCGCGCCGTACTGGCCCGTGTTCTTGTCGTAGTCGAGCTGAGCGCACAGATCGATCGCTTTGTCGCGCTGGCTTTCGCCGAAGCGCAGCTGGTAGAGCTCGGTTTTATCGCTGAAAATTGGGCGATCGAGCGTGCCTCGCAGGGAAGCCTCGGTGCGCAATCGTCCGGCGATTCCAGTCGGCACGATCGGCGCTGGCAGATCTTCGAGCGGCCGATCTTCGATCACCGCTTTGGCGACGAGCGGAGTCGAACGCAACTGTGCGAACAGCTGCTCGGGATGCTTCAAAGCGGACTCGAGATCGAGCGTCAGGCTGCTGCTCGCGGAGAGGAGTTGACCGTGTCGGTCTTCGAGTTTGAGCGTGGCTTCGCTTTGGCCGCTGTCTCCGTTGACGTTGAGCCCGGCGTGCACGTCGACGCCGTCGAAGATCGGCGGCGCTTCGCTTTTGGTCGTCGGATTCAGCGCGACATGGAGCCCGCTGGTATTGACGAGCAACGCCACGCTCGGAATCGCCGAAGGCTGTTCGCGATTGAGCTCGAGGGACGCGCTGGCTTCGCCGCGCATCTCGGCGACGCCTGCGCTCTTAGGCAGCACGTAGCTCAAAAGCCCGAGCGGCATGTGCTCGGCGGTCACGTTCACCCTGCCGGTGGCGTGGGTCAGCGTTTCCACGTCGCCGAGACTGCCTTGCACGGTCGTGCGCGCCTCGGCGACGAAATTGCCGAAATCTCTGGTTTTCGCGGAGGCTTGCAGATCGAGATGCGAGCTCACGAGCTGCGTCGACAGGCTCGCCGAGTCGATCGCGACGCCGTCGATCTGCCCCTGGTCGAGCTTCACGATCAAGCTGCCGCGCTGCGTCTTCTTGGTCGAATCGAGATCGGCGTCGAGCGCGATTTTCCCGCCGAGCACGCCGCGGGGCAAGCCGAGCGCGTGCGCGATCGTCTCCAAATCCAAGCCTTGGCCTTGAGCGACGAGCGCCAAATGTTCGGGGCCGAGTTCACCCGAGGCGTCGAGCCTACCGCCGGCGCCTTGCACGCTGAGATCGTTCACGCGCACTTGATCGCCCGTGATCGTCACTTTCGCGACGGTGGCCGTGAGCTTGGCCTGATCGCGCTCGAGCTCCAACGTGAGATCGCTGAGTTCGGGGCCGCGAGTGGCGACTGTTGCTCTCGCGCTAATGCTCGGTCCGTACTGATTGTGCACGACCGCGCTCACTTGCGGGCGGGTGAGTGGACCTTTCGCCTTGGTCTCGAGCTCATCGAAGCCGATGGTTCCGAGGCGAAACATCTGCGATTTGGCGGACAGATCGAGGTTGAGCTGGTTCGGCGCGTCGAGCGGGCCGCTGGCGCGACCGCTCACGGTGCTGCTTTTGATCGTCACCGGGCCAAGCGCAAAATCACGGAGCTCGGCGTCGATGTGCGCATCGAGTCTGTTCTTTTCGATGTGCGCTTTGAGCTTCAGGTCGGCCAAGCCCTGGCCGGAGAAGTGCGGTTTGATCCGTGGCGCGCGCGCCAAATCCACTTGATTCGTTTCCGCGCTGATATCGACCGAGCCGTCCGGGCGCACGTCGACCGTCGCTTTCACCGGCATGCCAGGTTCGTGGAGCGTGGCGTGGCCGTCGAACCCCTTCGACGAATAGGTGCCGTTCACGTCGATGGCCGGCACGGGCACGCCCAGAATCTTGGTCTCGTGCGTCGAGCCGTTGATGTCGGCCAGCAGATCCTGATTCGATTGGAACACGGACAACGTCGCGTCAGCGTCGATGCGCGTTTCCGGTACGACCGGCCAGAGTGCCTGCAAATTCAAGCCGCGCCCCGAAAGGTCCAAATCCACGCCGGGATCACCGCTCAGCCGGACCTCGCCGTTCGCGTCGATCGAACCGCGGCCGACGAGCACCTTGGCTTGCGTGTGCAGCGAGTGAACGGTGCCCTTGGCTTCGACGTGCGCCCCGACGTCCTTTTGCAGCGGATAGCCTTGCCACAACGCACGCGCCTGCGCCGGCTCCGCGCGCGGCACATCGACCGTGATTTGTAGCTCGGGCGAATTCACGCGCACGACCGCGCCGAGCTGCATGTCGCCAAAGTATCCGTCGAACGAAGTCCAGACGTCGCCCGGAACGCGCACGTGCACGATGCCGACGCCATGCGCGTCGGCGCCGCCGAGGCCGCGCGCGATCATCGCAAAGCGCTCCACGTCGACCGAAGTGAGGTCCGGGCCCGCGCTGACCGCGCCGTGAACCGAATGCAGTTCGGCTTCCAGCGTCGGCACGCTGCCGATCGAGACGCGCCCGTAAATTTGGCCGACTTCGATCGACGGCAGCCACACCTTGATTTTTCGAGTCGAAGGCGCATGCGGCGCGCTCGGTGTCTTGCTCGGGAGTGGCGTGAACGCGTCCGCGATCGTCGGTATCTCGGTCTTACCGGACATGACGTAGGCTTCGGCCTTCTCGGCTCGCGCGTGCTCGATACGCAAGGTCACCGTGCCGACGCCAAACAGGATCTTGTGCAAGATGTCGGGCACGTTCGCTTGCGCGGTGAGCTCGTTCACCGTGAGCACGAT
>DASYCL010000759.1:0-3117 GCA_036500245.1 Polyangiaceae bacterium
TCTCGGTGTCTTGCCGAATGCGGGGGACGTCGTGGAAGTGCGAAAATTCCTGGCGCGCCTCGAGCAAGACTCGGAAGCGCACGCGAATTGAAGGGTTACTGCGCCGCGCTGGTCGCGGCGTTCGGCAAGCCGCCGCTCGTCACCACACACTCGTAGTCGCCGATCAGCACTTGCTTGCGCTTGCACTCGACGTCGACGCTCGCGCTGCGGGACGAGTTGCCTTTTTGCACGAGCGCGGTCTGAAAACCGAAACTTTGTGAAAACGCGGAGCGCGATTCACGCAGCACGCTGATGCTACAGCCGAGCGACCCGCATGCGGTCTTCTGCGCCAGCGCTTTGACTTCACTGTTGTCGCCGTAAGTATTTTCAAGCCCAAGCCCTGTCACCGCGATGCAAATCGCGGCCACGACGAAGCGAACGACGGTGCGACCTTCCACTTTCAACCTGCCATTTCCAGCTCGTAAAATGGGGGGGGCTTATCCTTCACCCACCACAGTCCCGCGCCCACGCTGATCAAGTGCTTGGCCAAGATGCCGCGATAGTACGAGCCGTTGCGCACGAAGATGTCGCTGTCGGTGCGTGTCTTGTCGCAGCGATCGCGCAAATCTCCGCGCGTCGTGACTTCCACGTAAATCAATCCGCGGGACATCGCCGCGATGTTCGCGACAGCGGGCGCCACGTCGGGATCGGGCAAGTACTGCAGCACTCCTTGGCAAATGATGAGGTCGTGCTTCTTGCGATCGCGCCAGCGCGCAATGTCGCGGTGCAGAAAACCGTGTTTTTTGCACATCGCTTGGCTGACTTCAGTCCCGGTATACGAAATGCTCTTGTCGTGCTTTTCGAACCAGTGCTTCCACAATCCGATGCCGGCGCCGATATCGAGCACGCTCTTGAGCTCGACCCGGTTCCAGCGCGCGAAGCCGATGACAAAACTAGCGAGGTGCGCGTGCTCCTCGGGACTCACGACGCGCGTTTGCAGGGATTCGTAGAAGCGGTGGTAGTACGCTTCGTCGAAACGACGAAACCGATCCATGGCTCAGTCTAACTCGATCGCTTTGCCCATTAGCGATGCCGATCTGCTGGCCCTGCTCCAGATCGGCTGGTCGCATGGTTTATAAACATCTGAAATTACTGAGTTAAAATGGTTCTTGCATACTTGCGAATGTCTGTAAGTATAAGCGCCGTTCGATGACTCAGGTGGCAACCCTCGACGCACGCTGGCAGCTGTATCGGCTGCTAGCTGACCCGTTTCGGTTGCGCTTGCTCGCGCTCGCCGCAGAAGAAGAGCTCGCTCTGGGCGAGCTCGCGGACTTGCTCGGAGAGTCGCAGCCGAACTTGTCGCGTCACGCGGCGCCGCTGCGTCAAGCGGGATTGCTCTCCGAACGGCGGCAGGGCACGCGCACCCTGGTGCGGCTCGACGCCGAAGTGAAAGCCGATCCTGTCGTCTCGGACGCGTTGCTCGCGGGGCGCGCATTGTGCGAGCGGGACGGCTCACTCAGCCGCATCGCGACGATCGTGCACGCGCGCGATCAGAAAACGCGCGAGTTCTTCGCGCGCCCGTCTCGCATCGACGAGCCGCTGGTGCTTGCGCCGGAGTTGCCGGTTTACATCGCGGCGCTCGCGTCGCTTTTGGATCGACACGCGCTAGCAGTGGATGCCGGCACGGGGGACGGCGCGCTCTTGGACGTGCTGGCGCCCGCGTTCGATCGCGTGATCGCGCTCGATCGCAGCACGGCGCAACTGGCACGGGCGGAGCGCCGCGTGCTCGCGCGCGGGTACGACAACGTGACGCTCTACGCAGCCGAAATCAGTGACGAGGAGGTGCGCCGCGCCGTGGGCCAAGGCGCCGACGTCGTGGTCGCCGCGCGAGTGCTGCACCACGCGCCACTGCCGCGCGAAACGCTGGTCGCGCTGGCCGCGCTGCTGCGCCCAGGCGGCTCGCTCTTGCTGCTCGACTATGCGCGCCATGCCGACGAAGCGCTGCGCGAGGAGCAGGCGGACGTGTGGATGGGCTTCGATGCGCGTGAGCTCGAGGATTTCGCGCGCGGCGCTGGGCTCGAAAATGCGCGCGCGCGCGAGCTTCCGCGGGGCCTATTCCAAAACGACGTCGATGGCCATTTGAGTTGGCTTCTATTGTCCGCTAAACGCGCGACGAGCAAATCGAGTTCTGCCCGGTAAGTCCGGGATCTTTCGAGAGCAAGTACAAGGAGAGAGTGGTCATGGTGCAGAGCGTTCAAGAGACGGGTGTCGGCGAGAAGCGCAAGAGCGGCGTCGCGACGCAAGAAGGCAAGAACTACCGCGTCGCGGACATCGGCCTCGCCGATTGGGGTCGTAAAGAGATCTCGATCGCCGAAACCGAAATGCCGGGTTTGATGGCGCTGCGCGAGGAGTTCGGCGCGAAAAAGCCGCTCAAAGGCGCGCGCATCGCGGGCTGCTTGCACATGACGATTCAAACCGCCGTGTTGATCGAAACCCTGACGCATCTCGGCGCGGAGGTGACCTGGACTTCGTGCAACATCTTCTCGACGCAAGACCACGCGGCGGCCGCGATCGCGAAGTCGGGCGTGCCGGTGTTCGCTTGGAAGGGCGAAACGGAAGCCGAATACGATTGGTGCCTGGCCAAGCAAATCTTCGCCTTCGAAGGCGGCAAGGGCCCAAACATGATCCTCGACGACGGCGGGGATCTCACGATCTGGATCCACAAGAAGCATCCGGAGTTGTTCTCGGGTGCGGATCCGATCCGCGGCTTGAGCGAAGAGACCACGACCGGCGTGCATCGCCTGTACGAGATGTTCAAAAAAGGCGAGCTCAAGTGCCCGGCGATGAACGTCAATGATTCGGTCACGAAGAGCAAGTTCGACAATCTATACGGCTGCCGTGAATCGCTGGCCGACGGCATCAAGCGTGCCACTGACATCATGGTGGCGGGCAAGGTCGTCATCGTGTGTGGCTATGGCGACGTCGGCAAGGGCTGTGCTCACGCGATGAGCCGCCTGGGTGCCCGCGTCATCGTCACCGAAATCGATCCCATCAATGCTTTGCAGGCATCGATGGAAGGCTATCAAGTCACGACGATTGAAGACGTTGCTTCTCAAGGCGACATCTTCGTCACGGCAA
>DASYCL010000760.1:0-2988 GCA_036500245.1 Polyangiaceae bacterium
GGTCGCTACGATGTCGTGTGTCCGTTGCAGAGCGCCTGGGAGCTATCGCGCGCCTTTCCCGAAGCCGATTTTCGCGTCGTGCCCGATTCGGGACACTCGGCGTATGAGCCCGGAACCGTGCACGAACTGATCTCGGCGACCGATCGTTTCGCTGGGGAGTAGCGCGGCCTGCAACGCCACTAGGAATTGGGAGAGACAGGACACGGGGTTCGTGAGAAAACGGAAGCTGATGGATGTTTCTCGCCTGCTCGGCACCGTCAAGAAGCTCTTCGCCGAGCGCTCACGCAGGTCTTGGATCGGTAAGACGCGCGCGCACGTCGAGTTTCGCGAGCTCACTCCTTCGGAGCTTGCGATCTTCGCGCGCCAGGTCGAGATTGGTTACAAGGAGCTGTCGCGAGTCGAGTGGGTGGAGGTAAATCCGCACTCACGGCGCGTCGTGGTTTCGTTCGAGGAAGACGCCTACGCGCTCGACGAACTGGTCGCGGTCATTGCCCAAGCCGAACGCGCCGCGGGCGTGCACGAAGCCGAATTCCGCGATGAAATCTGGGAACACCCGGCGGACGTCGAAACCATCGAGCGGCTTTGGGTCGGCTTTGCGGCGGACGCACTCGGCGTCGTGTCTGGACTCGGGCTCCGATTCTCGCCCGTGCCGGCCTCGCGCGTCGGCAGCACCGTGGCCGCATTGGTTGCCGTGGTGCAGTCGACCGATCGCTTGCGCAGAGTGGCCGAAGATCGCCTCGGGCCGCTGCGCGCGGATCTCGCGCTGCACATCACCGCGGCGTTCGCGTACGGCGTGGCGCAGCGTCCCGGCAGCGCCTTCGTCGAAGGCGTGCGCAAACTATCACTGATCGGCGAAGCCCAAGCGCGCCAACGCGTGTGGCAACAGCGTGAAGCCGAGCTCTGCCAAACCCAACACACGCACAACCTCGACGCAGCCCAGCGCGAGGCCCGACCGCGCACGCTGCCGCGCGGCCCGATCGAGGAGTATGCAGATCGCGCCTGGATCGTATCGCTCGGCGGCTTCGCGGTCAGCTTCCTCACGACGCGCAGCGTGCAGCGCGCGGTCGCCGCGCTGTTCGGTGGCTTGCCCACGCCAGCGCGACTCGGCCGTGAAGCGTTCGCCGCGGACTTGAACCGCGCGCTTGCCAAGCGCCAAACGTTGGTCGTTGACCCCGAAGCGCTACGCAAGCTCGATCGCATCGATTGCCTGGTTTTACAGGCGGATTTGGTGGCACGCGATCGCTTCGAGATCCGCAATTTGGTCGTCGCGACGGATGCCGACGAGTCTGAAGCGCGGCGCATGATTCAACAGCTACTCGACGTCGAACGACCGATCGAGATCAAGCGTAACGACGAATACACGCTCGCACCGCTCGGCGTGCTCGACGTCGCCGTGCCGGCCGAGCTCGCGCTCTACACCCCCGGGCTCGGCGCGCGTGGAGGTTTGGTTTTTGGGTTGATGCACAGCGGCACGCTGATCGCCGCGGCCGAAGTCGATTTGATCCCGCAGACCGGCATCGACGAACTGATCGCCGCTGCGCACGAGGCGCAGATGCGCGTCGTGGTCGCCTCCAACAACGAAGCGGTGCTGCAAGGCATCGCCGCCGACGACACCATCCCCGAGGGTGAGGGATTCGTACGCGGCATCCGGCGTTTGCAGCGTGAAGGTCGCACTGTCTGCGCGGTCGTGACCGGCGCTTCGCAAGGCATGGCCGCCGCCGATTGCGCGATCGGCCTCACGCGCGACGGCGAACCGACGCCGTGGGGCGCGCACATCATCTGTCGCGATGACTTGTCGGACGTGCGCTTTTTGATTCATTCCTGTGTCGTCGCGCGTCAGGTTTCGAAGCAGAGCGTGAACATCGCGCTCGGTGCAGCGACGCTCGGTGCGCTGGTTTCCGCGGGTGGCGTTTTGCCGCTCACTGGTCGCCGCGTGATCGCGGTCGTGAACGCGGCGTCGCTCATCTCGATGATGAACGGCGTGCGTGGCTCGATGAAGCTGTCGCGGCGCGCGTTGCCGCCGCCGCGCGATCGCACGCCATGGCACGCGCTCGAAGCCGACGGCGTGCTGAAGAAGCTCGGCACTTCGCGCGAAGGACTGATGCGGCGCGATTCACTGCGTCGTCGTCGACGCCAACCCGAGCAACGTTCCGCATTCGCCGAGCTCGCCGAGAACGTCACGGACGAACTGTTCAATCCGCTCGCGCCGCTCTTGGCTGCGGGCGCGGGCTTGTCCGCCGCGGTCGGCTCGTTCGGAGACGCAGGCATGGTCGGTGGCGTGGTGATGCTCAACTCCGTGATCGGCGGCGTGCAGCGCTTTCGCACCGAGCGACGCATTCGCGAGCTCACGCGCACCGCGCGTCGTCGTGCGCTCGTGCGCCGCGGCGCGGAAGTCAGCGAAGTGGACGCGACGGAGCTCGTGCGCGGCGACGTGATTTTGCTCGAAGCGGGCGACGTCGTGCCGGCCGATTGCCGCATCATCGAAGCCGAGTCGGTGGAGGTGGACGCCTCGAGCCTCACCGGCGAATCGTTGCCCGTACGAAAAAGCCCGGCTGCGTCGTTCGAGCCGCAGGTCGCCGATCGCAGCTCGATGTTGTTCGAAGGCACTGCGCTTGCCG
The DNA here is from genome assembly GCA_036500245.1 of Polyangiaceae bacterium. Classification (GTDB taxonomy): domain Bacteria; phylum Myxococcota_A; class Polyangia; order Polyangiales; family Polyangiaceae; genus PMG-095. Next base: position 2,619 of record DASYCL010000760.1, read on the forward strand.
CGGGTCGCGCCGCGGCCGTCGTGGTCGCGACAGGCGACGAAACCGAAGCGCTGCGCGGCGCGGTGGCCTCGAAACACGACGCGAGTCGCGGCGGTGTCGAGCGGCGCATGAAGTCGCTGATCAACCTCACCGGGCCGATCGCGGTGGCCGCGGGCGTGGGCGTGATCGGCGCGGGACTATTGCGCGGTCGCAAACTCGAAGATTTGGTGGGCGCGGGCGTGAGCTTGGCCGTCGCCTCGGTGCCCGAAGGCTTGCCGCTGCTCGCGACCGCCGCGCAGCTCGCAGCCGCGGATCGCTTGTCGAAACAGGGCGCACTCGTGCGCAACGCGCGCAGCATCGAAGCGCTCGGTCGCGTCGATCTGCTTTGCAT
>DASYCL010000761.1:0-19130 GCA_036500245.1 Polyangiaceae bacterium
GCGTCGTCGACGTGACTCCGGAGTCGTTCGAGCGCCAAGTGCGCTGCCTGAGAAAACACTTCACCTTCGTGGGCATCGACGAGCTGTGCGCGTTCGCGGCGGGCAGGGAAGTGCCACAAAATGCCGTCGCGATCACCTTCGATGACGGCTATCTCGACAACTACGCGCAGGCCTTGCCGATCCTCGAGCGCTACGGCGCCAAGGCGATCTTCTTTTTGTCCACAGCCTACATCGGCGAACGACGGATGTATTGGTGGGATCGCGTCGCGTACCTGGTCAAGCGCTCGAGCCTGGCGGCGATCGAGCTCGAGTATCCATTTCGCGAACGCGTCCCGCTCGCCAATCGCAAAGCCGCGGTGGACCGCATTTTGAAGGTTGTAAAGACCCACCAAGCCCTGGATTTGGAGCGATTTCTCGATGCGCTCGCAAGCGCGGCCGGCGTGGCGTGGTCGCGGCAAATGGAGCAATCTTTCGCCGAGCGCATGCTACTCACCTGGGATCACGTACGCGCGCTGCGCAAAGCAGGCATGGATATCGAATCACACACACGCACCCATCGAGTCCTGCAGACGCTTACCCCGGCCGAATTGATCAACGAGCTCGCGGGCTCGCGCGCGGATCTCGAGCGCGAGCTGGGTGTGGCGCCGCGCGCGCTCGCATATCCCGTGGGCAAGGTGATTGCGCACGAGTCACCGATTCGAACCGCGCTCGAACAAGCGGGCTACGAACTCGGCTTTAGCAACGGCACCGGGTCGAACCCGATCAACGGTCACGTCGATCGCCTGAACATTTGTCGACAGATGGTGGAGCTCAATTTACCCGAGGAGTACCTGCTCGCGATGCTAGCGATGCCCGCGCTCGCTCCGCGCCGCCCTGCATAACGAAACGCCGCGATTATGTCGGGCGTTCTCCCCGACACAACCGTGGCAATTCGCCGCGACAATCGAGCCTCGATCGGCCGACGCGCCGCTTCAGCGATACGTGAGTGAGAGCGCCGGTCTTTGGGCTACATTCGTGGCTCGGCTCGAGTAGATGCGAAGCACTTGACCGCTGGTCGGGTTGCTGAAGACCAAGCCGGCATTGGCGGCGGCGTTTTGCACCCAGCTTTGCACCGTCGTCGCGTCGAGCGCGATGGTCTTTCGTTGATAGCCGCTGCTGTTGATGCCGGTGATCTGGAATGTCGGCCCTTGGAGATCAGCCGAGCCGATGCCGGGGGTGCTCCAAGCGGCGCCCGTGCCGGTGTCGCTCCAACCGAAGCTCGATGAGCCGTCGTTCCACGGCTTGCTCACGAAATTGCCGATCAGGGTTTGTGGATTCACCCAGCTCTCGATCGTGAGGGCGAGGCTCGCTGAAACCACGCTTGCCGTCGCGGGGATCTGCGAGAGATCGAACTTGATCAGTGCCTTGGTCGTGTAGTCGAGCGTGTAGGCGTAGAGTTCGTCGCCGGTGGTGTAGCTCGTGCCATTCGGATCGCTCGCCGAGTAGTACAGGTTCGAGATGCTGGCGTCCGTCACTCCGCCGTAGCCGTTCACGCCTTCAGCGAGCGTTACGGTTTGGGTGGTTGGGGGCGCCGTCGGAGTCGTGGGCGGCGTGGTGGGGACGGTCGGCGGCGGCGTTGGAGTCGTGGGCGGCGTCGGCGCACTCGGCGCGGTGGTCGAGCTCGATACGTTTGCGCTGACCGCGCCGGAAGCGCTGACTGCGAAGCTCAGCGAGCCGTTCGCGGTCGGCTTGAACGATCCGCCCTGCTTGATCACGACGTGCAATTTGCCGCCCGTCGGCGTCGCGCTGATCGCGTAACCGCTGCTCGACGCAGCCACGTCGACGACCACGTGATTCGCGCTGATTGGCGACACGGTGTAGTCAGCGTTGGTCAACGTTGCCGTGCCGGCTTGGTCGGACGGAAACAGCACGACTTGGTTTTGCGGCGCGTCCAGCTCGACGCCGACCACGTTGTTCGACGCCACGTTGCCGTCCGCGGCCGAGAGCCGCACTTGTTCGCCGGTCGTGCCGGTCGTGACCACGCTCAGCCATTGTTGGACGGCGGCGTGTGCCGGAGCGTGCACTTCGAGTCGCGTGCCCGATGCGAGCAGCGCGGTCGTGCTCGTGCTCGCGCTGCGCGGCAAGAGTGTGCGAATGCTGCCCACGTTCGCCGATTTGACGACCACGTCGAAGCGGCGCTGCGTGGAGTCCGCGGTCGTCGCGGAAGTCGGAGCAACCGGCGTGTGGAAGCTCAGCCATTGATCGGCGCTCGCTTGCGCGACCGTCGTGCGATCGAACAGCACGAACGTGCCCGGCCGCACATAGACCAAGTCGCGGGTGAACTGCGAGACCGGGTGATAGCCGCTATTGCCATACTGGCCTTCGAGGTTCGCGGCGCGCGCGCGCACGAACACGCCGGCTTCCTCGTAGCGCTCGACGTGCGCCTTCGAGCTCGTCGGATCCGCGCTATTTTGGCCTGGATTGTAGGGGTTCGACGCGTCGTTGACGAAGAAGCTGTTGTAGAGCCGGCGCTGCTTCGTGCCGTAGCTATCGTCATAAACCATGTCCTCGCCGGACGAGCCCGCGTTCTGCGGCAGCCAACCGGTCGCGTTGATCAAAACGGGTTGATCGCCGGCCACGACGCTCAGGTTACCCGCGTCGAACAACTCTTCGCCCGAATCCGACGCGTTGATGTAGGCGCCGCCCTCGAGGCCGCCCCACGTCGCGGTCGCGTCCCAAGTCGAACGCATGCCGACGTGGCCCGGGCCTGCCGCGAGGTGCGACAGCGAATCGGTTTTGTAGCTCGCCTTGGGCTTGGCCGGATCGCCGTACAAGAAGGCCGACCACGGCGCGCTGTCGTTGCCGACCGCGCTGACGACGTCGGCGGCGAAGCCACGCGCGAGCGGCGCCGTTGCATCGCCGTTCGCTTCCATCATCGTGGCCAAACCGAGCACGAGCTCCGCCGACGGATTGACGACCACGCCGGAGTGAATCGTGCCTTGGTCGTCCAGGTGCTTGAGCGCGGGCCAAGCAAAATGCATTTGATATTCGGCTTGGTCGTGCGCGAATGGGATTTGTTGCGACCAGTCCGTGCCCGTCGCGGTCTTCACCGCCAAAATCGCTTCGGCGAAGCTCAGCACGGCCTTTTTGCCGTATTCCCAGCCTTCCGGCCAGCCACCGCCCGCCATACGACTCTGGAACTCGGGCTGCACGAGCTTGCCCCACATGCGCGTGGTTACGTCATTCCAATACGTGGTTGCGTTGGGGTTATCGCCGTTCGTGGCGAGCGCGGCCGCGGTCTTGGCCAAGAAGTAGCCGGCGAAGTAGTTGCCGATCGGGTCGTTGTTGATGAAGCCGCTTTGATCGTACCAATCGATCCACGCATTCATGGAGCTGATGACTTGGCTCTTCGTGGTCGCTGACAACGCCGGATAGAGCCAGTCGTAACCGAACGCCATGCCGACGACGTAGTTGCGGATCCCGTAACCGTCGTCGGTCGACGGCGCTTCGCCACCCGAGCTCACCGGCGTGCTCATCGCGGCGAGCAAGCGCCCACCGGCTGCGCCGTAGTTCGCTTTCGACGTCGCGTCCGTCGCAGTGCGGTAGCACAGGCCGATCGCGCGAATCGCCGGCACGTAGTCCTCACCTTGATACCCTTGCCCGACGCTCGGGAAGTCCGGGTAGGCGTTGCCGTTCGGCGCGTACATCGTGCCAGTGACGTAGCCGTCGCATTTTGCTTTCAGCGCCGTCCAGGCGGCTTCGCCCGAGGCGGCGCGCGCTTGGAGCCGCGAAACCAGCGAATCCGTCAAAATCAGTCGCGCGCTTGGCCGAGCTACGAGTTGTTCGCTGCTGCTCTCGGTGACCGCGGTTTGGCTATCACCGTCGGTCGGTCCGGTATTCCCCGAGCAACCGAACGTGAGCCCCGAAACGCTGGCCAAGAGTGCGCAAATGACGACGTGATTCGCTGTTCTCATCCTGGGTTCTCCTCGCCGCGCACAAACGTGCCCGGCTGCAGACGCGGGCGTCTGCGAACTTTTCGCTTTGAGTCCCCGCGAGCTCTCTCTTTGAAAGCTGCGGGTCACTACGCCGAGCGCGCTGTCCTGCGCGAAGAGCCTCTTCAGCGGCCCGGTGTAGATCGGTACTGCCGCGCCGACTGCTGGAATGTCAGCTGGCGCAAACGTGTTCTCCGACTCGAAGGCTCGAGCCCGAAGTGAATCGCAATGTCGCCACTCAACGACGGTGCGATGTACTCAGGTTTTAACCCCTGAGATCAGCGGGTCAACCCAGAAAGTGTGCGTAGCAATTTGCCATCGGCGTGCTGTTTTACGACACCTACATTGTCAATCGCGTTTGCACAGTCGCTCTAAGCTGGAGAGCGCACACGGCTTTCACAGCCGTTTTCTAGGGCGATCCGCGCGCAGTGACCGAAGTGCACAGCGCGTACAGTTTTGCCTCTCCAAGCTAGCGCGCGCCGATTCCCACGTTAGTCACAAGATCGTCAGCGGCGATGACTTCGCGCTGACGGCAGGCTCGTGATGCTCGCGTTTTCCGAAATTATCACTCAAAAGGGTGATCGAGCGCTAGGGCGCGTTACTTAGCCGTGAGCGAGTAGTTGTCGATCGTCCAGGTCGCGTCTTGGTCGTTGGTCGAGCAGACCTCGATCCCGAAGCTCAACTGATTGACGGTCGAACTCGCCGGTAGCCAGCCGTTGGTGACCGCGTACTCGAATATCTCGAGCAGATCGATCGTCCCCGAGCTGATCGTCTGGTTGGCGTAGAACGCGAGGTAACCGCCGGTGCCGGTGCCTGCCGAATACCAGACGTCGTACGAATGCCCGCCGAGCATCACCGCGGTGCCCACTTTTTTGCCGCCAGGCACTTGCTTGTAAGTGTCGACCCAAATCATGAGCTCGTTGGCGTTGTCGTTGAACCAGCAGTCCCAGGCGACTTCGTAATCCCCGACGTGGGGGCTCGTTTCCGAGAACGTCGCGCTGATGCTGTTGAATGAGCTGAGCTTCGGTTTGGCGTCGAAATTCGATTGAATCGCCGGATAAGTGAGGACGGCGGTGTTGCCCGTTGGTTGCTTGGAGGTCGCCACCCAGCTCACGCTACCGTCTGAGTTCAAGCAGCCGTAAGCCGACTCCGGCCCGCAGTTGTTGCCGGCGCAGTTCCATTGATTGTCGTAGAGATAGTAATCACCGACGGTGCAGCCGGTGTTCGAGCCCGAACACGTCGCGTTCGCCTTCATGCACGCGGTGCCCGACCCCGAGCCGGCTTGGCCGGAACCGCCGCTTCCGCTCGCGCCGCCGCCGCTCTTGCCACCGCTGCTCGTCCCAGCGCTGCTGGACGTGCCGCCAGCTCCGCTCGCGCCGCCGCTGGTTCCGCTCGAGCCCGCGCTTGCGCCGCTACTGCTCGTCGTGCCCCCCGCGCTCGACGTCGCGCCCGCGTTGCTCGAGGCGCTGCCGCCGCTGCTCGAGCTGTTGCCTCCGCTCGCGCTGCTCGTCCCGGCATGGCCGCCGGTGGCGACGGCGTTCGTCGTTCCGGCACCGGAGTTGGTGTGGCTGGATCCATCCGAACTCGAGCAGCCAGCTCCTATGAGCAAGGCAGCGGGAAGAAGGGAAACGGCGGAGAGCACGTGGAACGGGCGGAGGCGAGGGAATGAGTTCATGGCGCTGTCGGGGTAGGCGCAACGGGCGGGCTTCACGGCTCAACTATTTCGCACGCTTCCGACCCCCCAAAAATTCTGAGCCACCGATCGCGCCTGGTGCGCCTACATTCGGTAAGCCATGGCAGGTTCCGCCGGCATCGCGGAGAGTAAGCCGCATTTACGGATCGTCTCGGCCGATGAACGGCCCGAAGAGGACGACGCTGCGCTCGTTGCTTGCGTGCGCACGAAGGAGCCCGCGGCCGCGGGTCGCATGTGGGACCGCTACGCGCCCATGGTGCGCCGCTTGCTGCGGCGCATGCTCGGCCCGGTCGACGTCGAGGATTGCGTGCAAGACGCCTTCTTGCGGCTGTTTCGCGACTTGAGCTCCCTGCGCGAGCCGGCGGCGCTGCGCAGCTTCTTGCTCGGCATCGCGATCCACGTCGCGCGCAGCGAGCTTCGCAAACGCCGCGCCAAGCGCTGGCTCTTGCTCTCGGACGACGGCACGTTGCTCGAACCCGAAACCGCAGTCAATGATTGGCACGAGCCGCGCGCCGCCGTGCTGCGCCTCTACCAAATCCTCGATCGCGTCAGCGACAAGCTTCGCACGGTGTTCGTGCTCCGTTTCATCGAAGGCCTCGAACTCAGCGAACTCGCGGCGCTACTCGATTGTTCGCTGGCGACCGTGAAGCGCCGCGTCGCGGCTGCTTCGAGCCGGGTCTGTTTGCTGGCCGCGTCGGATCCGTTGCTGGCTCCCTACTTGGAGGCGCGCTCATGAGCGAGCTCGAACACTCGGAGCTCGAGGCGAGTGCGCTCGCGCTCGGTCGCATTGCGCGTGTTTTGGATGAGCGTATCGACGCGCCTCGTCACGCCGCTGGTCGCGAACGCCTGATTCTGCAAACGACTCGTCGCTGGCGCTCGCGGGTGCCCCGTCGCTGGCTGCTTCTTGCGGCATCGCTGGCGCTACCGTTCGCGTTGTTTCTGTGCCTGCGCGCGCCTGCGCGGCTCGAATATCGCGTGATCGGGCCTGTGGTGGCGGATGGCGCGTGGCTCGGCGCAGCGCCCACGGGCGCGCCGTTCACCGTACATTTTTCGGACGGCACCGAGCTCGGACTCGCGCCCGGCAGCAAGAGCCGCGTCGCGGAGCTCACGAGCGACGGCGCGCGCGTCGTGCTCGGCGGCGGACATTTGCAAGCGCGCGTGGTGCATCGTCAGCGCACGCATTGGGTGGTCGCGGCGGGGCCGTACGAGATCGAAGTCACGGGCACCGCCTTCGACGTCGATTGGTCGGACGCGAACTCGCGGCTCGCGCTCACCTTGCACGACGGTAGCGTGATCGTGCGCGGACCATCCTTGCCGGATGGTTTACGCGTCGGCGCCGGGCAAAAGCTGGTCGCGCGCGCCAATACCGGCGAAGCCCAGCTCTCTTCCGTACTTGCGACATCGGCGGACGAAGCAGTGCCGGCCGCTTCGAGCAGCGCTGCGTCGAATCGCGCGCCGACGAGTGCCGACGACGCGAGCGCTGCCGAGCTCGTGCCGAGCGCGGCCGAATCGTCTCCCGCGGTGCCCGCCGCGGCCCACCCGCAGCCGACTTGGTCGGAGCTACTCGCGGACGGCAATTTTCGGGGCGTTCGCGCTGCGGCCGAAGCGCGTGGCATCGACAGCGTGTTGAGCCGCGGTTCACTTTCGGATTTGGTTGCCGTGGCCGATTCCGCTCGTTACTTGCACGAGCGCGGGCTCGCCAAGCGCGGACTGCTCGCCGAGCGCGCGCGCTTCGCGGGCTCGGCCGAAGCGCGCGCTGCGGCGTTCGTGCTCGGGCGAATGGCCGACGATGCGGGCACGCGCGCGGAAGCGATTCGCTGGTACGACACGTATCTGACTGAATCCGCGCACGGCGCATTCGCCGCGGAAGCGCTCGGTCGAAAACTGGTCGCGCTCGTCGAGCTGGGTGAAAAGGCGCAGGCTGCGGCCACCGCGACCGAGTACTTACGGCGCTTCCCGTACGGACCGCACGCCGCTTACGCGCGCGATCATGCAGAACCATGAGCTGTCGGCTCGCCGTTGCGCTGCTCTGTGCCGGCATGGGTTCGACGCTCAGCGCGCCGCTGCGCGCGGAAGCAGTTCGCTCCAAGGTGGCGCTGGTGCGCGAAAGTTCCGACGATCGACTGCTACGCGAGGTCAGCATCCGCTTGCGCGCGGAGCTGCTCGACGCTGGTTTCGAAGTGATCGACGTCGATCGCTCGCCAGGTGATGCGCGCGCCGACGTCGAGACCGCGGCGAGCGGCGACTCGAGCTTTGCCACGGTGGCGATGAACCGAGCGCCAAACGGTGCTTTCGCGGATATTTGGATCAACGATCGCGTGACGGGCAAAACCGTCGTGCGCCGGCTCGAAGTCGGCAGTGGCGCGAACGCGAGCAACGTGCTCGCGATTCGTGCGCTCGAGCTGCTCCGTGCGAGCCTGCTCGAAGTGGGCGCGAAGACCGCTCCCGCAGAGCCAACGCGATCGCCGCCGAAGGACGTGATCGCGTGGCTCGCGCCGGCGCTGCCGGCAGCGGAAACGCCGCTGCTTCGTGGCAACGCGCTCGGCGTCGGTCTGTTCGCGCTCGACGGCCTCGGCAAAATCGGCTTGGCACTCGGCCCGACGCTCGAGTTCTCGCATGGCTTCGCGCCTTGGTTCGCGCGCCTGATGCTCGCTGCGCCGCTCGCTGGACCGGAGCTGCGCACTTCGGTTGGCAGCGCGACGATTCGCCAGGAGCTCGCGCTGCTCGGGATTGGTTTAGCCACGGAGCCGAAACCAATCGGCCTCGATGTCTGGCTCGGCGCCGGCGGATCCGATTTGCACACGAGCGGCTCCGCCGCGCCGCCTTATCGCGGCGCGAGTGGGGATGTCGTCTCCTTCTTAGCGAGTGCTGGCGTTGGTGGCGTACTGCGCATCGCGCCCCGAGTGGCGCTGAACGCGGAGCTCAACGCGGTGCTGCTCGAGCCTCGTCCGATCGTCGTGATCGCGGCCGCGGATGCCGGAAAAGCTGGCGCGCCGTCGCTGGCGGCGACGCTCGGGGTTTTGGTGGGATTGTGAACTCTGCGCGCGCTCTATCGCTGTGTCTCGCGCTGACGTGTGGCTCGGGCTGCGCCGCCAAGCGCGTCACCGCGGTCGAGCTGATCCCCAATGCAAACGGATCGGACGCCGCTCCGGACGCGCAACCCGATGCTGCAGTGAGCGAAATTTCGTCGTGTACCGATCCGGTGTTCGTCACTTCGAGCGCGGACGGCATTTGGAACAACGACGGGTACTTCGTGTTCAACAACGTCTGGAACACGGCGGCAGGCCCCGGCCCACAAACACTTTATGCCTGCTCCTATCACGATTTCTATGTCGTCTCCGAGCAGGGCGACGACGGCGGCGGCGCGGTCAAGAGTTACCCGAACGTACAAATGAACTACGGCGATCTGCCGTTGAGCTCGTTTCATCACATCACGAGTCGGTTCGCCGAGACCGGCCCGCCCAGCGGCAGCTACGAATATGCGTTCGACGTCTGGCTCAATGGAGTTGCTCAGCCGAACTCGAGCCAAGTCATGATCTGGGTCGAAAACCACGGCCAAACTCCGCTCGGATCCCAAGTAACGACGACCATGCTCGGCGGACAGAGCTATCAGGTTTGGAACAGCTCGGACAATTTGCAGCTGACCTTGGTCGCGAGCGAGGCAGTCAGGGCGGGCACTGTCGATTTGCTCGAGATCTTCAATTGGGCCATCGCCCAAGGTTACGTGCCCGTGGCTCCAACTCTCGGCCAGATCGATTTCGGTGTGGAGATCGTCTCGACCGGAGGCAGCAGCGCGACCTATCGCTTCGACGACTTCGCGCTGAGCACGGACTAGCAGGTTCGTTTTACGCGTTCATTCGTCTTCGCGCGAACACAGGCCGAATTTGCCCATGCGGTAGCGCAGTTGGTCGCGCGTCAGGCCGACCAGCGCCGCGGCGCGGGTTTGGTTCTGGTGCGCGAGCTTCAGTGCTTGCTCGATCATTTGTTTCTCGAGCTCCGACAAATCGACTCCGTCGGGCGGCAGTTGGAACAAAATTTCTTTCTTCGCCGGTGTGAGCAAGGGCAAATCCCCCACGTCGATCCCGCGCGTTTCGGCCAGCAAGCTGAGTCGCTCGACCAGCGCAGACAGCTCTGCGACGTTGCCCGGCCAGTGTTCCTGCGCAAGGCGGGCGATCGCCGCGTCGGAGAAATGCAGTCGCTCGCACTGAAAATGCTCCGCGAAAAGCTGAGCGAAGTGCGCGAGCAGCGGGCCGATGTCCTCGCGTCGATCGCGCAGCGGTGGGAGCTCGAGCACAGTTGGAAAACGGTGTAAGAGTTCGCTCTTCAGTTGCCCGCCGCGCGCGAGCTGCGCGGGAGCCAGGCTCGAGCTCGCGATCAGCCGCACAGACCGCTGGCCTTCGCTGATGCGCTCGGCAAGCTCGAGGACGAAGCTTTGCGTTTGCGAGTCGAGCGCGGAAATTTCTCGGACGTACAAAGTCGACCCAGAGCCGGAGAGCCAATCCGAACGAGCCTGACGGCCGCGATAGAGCTCCACGAAGCGAGATGCAGGCACGGCCGCATCGAGCGATAAAAACTCACCGTCGGGGAAGGTCAGATCGTGCAAAATTCGCGCGAAATGGCGGCGTCCAGCGCCGATCTCGCCGAAAATGAGCGCCGGTGCGCGGGGCGTGCGGGACAAGCGATCGAGCTCGCTGAACAGGCGGCGCATCGATGCGCTCGCTGCAATCGTTGCCTGTGTGCTCGCTGGTCGCTCGCCACTTTCCGCAACCGGACGAACATAATCGGTCATCGCAGTGCCTCCTTCGCACGTGGTTGAGGTGCAGGCGTGATCATTAGTAGTGGATCGTCGTTTGGCAATTCATATCTCGCGCTCGTCGGGCCAGGGAAATTACGGACAAGCAACACCTCTCCAGTGTTGGTTAGAACGTGGAAAATTGTCCGTCAAATTTGCCTCGTTGAAAGTCGCGCGCTGAACCGGCAACTTGTTTGCGAATTGAAAGAGAGGGCAGAGATGGGAGAAATCCAATCGGGAAAGCGAATCCAGTCGGAGCCGCCGCCGGTTTCATCCGTGAAGCGTCTGTCTCCGCGCGTGAGCGGGTTGTTTTCGAACGCAACCTGGCGCGACGACAGCGAGCGCGAGGTCGACACCGCGAAACCCGCGCTCGACTCGCCGATGCGAAGCGTCGAGCGCGCGTTCGAGAGCTTGGCGCGCGCTCCGAGCGCGTTTGCAGCATTGACCGGCGAGCCTGGCTCGGGTCGCGCGCATTTCGCACGTGAGCTCGCGCGCCGCACGCACCCGGGCGGTCGCTTCGTGTTGCTCGAAGCGAGCTCGTCCGTCGAACGCTTGCGTGCGCTCGCGTTCGAGCTCAAATCTCGCCCTGCGCCGAGCGGCTTCGACTTGCACGTGCGCGAGGTTGGCGCGGCGAGCGAAGCCTTTCAGAGCGAACTGGCGATATTGTGCCGCGCGCTTCGCCGTGCGCGCTCGACGGCGCGGGTGACCGTGAGCGCTTCGGCGCCGCTCGCGGACGGCGTGCAGCAAGGTTGGTTGCGGCCCGATCTCGGCTACCACTTTCCGGCGCTCGTCGAGCTGCCGCCGCTCCGGTCGCGGCGTGAAGAGCTTCCGGCGTTGATCCGGCTCGTGGCTGAACGCGCTTCCGAGCGGCTGGTTCGCGCCACACCGAGATTCAGCGGCGAGGCGCTCGAACGCTTGTGCGCCCACGATTGGCCGCAAAACTTGGCCGAGCTCGAACGCGTGGTCGAACGCGCGCTGGCGCTGGCGAACGCCGACTCAGTCGCAGTCGAAGACTTGCCGCCGCTCGAGTTGGCGTCGAGCCGCGTCGAGTTTCAATTGCCGGCCGAGGGCCTGAATTGGAGCGAGCTCGAGCAGCGCGTGCTCGAGCAGGCGCTGGCTCGCACGGGGAACAACCAATCTCGCGCCGCTGCGCTCGTGGGTCTGAGTCGCGATCAGATGCGCTATCGCTTGGCCAAGTTTGGGATCGGTGTTCACTGACGGCGCGTGAGCGCGCTGAGGATCCGGCCCCAAAGCCATTTCGCACATCGCGGCGGGTTGCCTCAGATCGGCGTTTTTGCCTCGTGCAATGAGTCACAGCTCTGCATGCGATTCCAGCTCTCGCGATCAGTTTCAGTCGCGTCGGTAAGAGGCACGCTCTTTGCTGTCTCGCCGCGCAGCGAACGGAGGTTGGCATAGCTGAGAGTGACGACGGCCGGCCTCCGGCCGCGCCCTTGTTTCCCGCTTGGAGCACGCGCGTCTTCCGCGCGGCGCTGTGCGTCTTTGCGCTCACGATCATTTCGATTCCCGCAGGCCTGTGGGCCTGGGAACGCACTCCTTATGTTACCGGTGCCGACACTCCGCGAGCGCAGCCCGTGAAATTCGATCATCGCCATCACGTGCGCGACGACGGCATTGCCTGCGGCTATTGCCACACGGACTTCGCGCGCTCGCCGTCAGCGGGCATGCCCGCTGTCTCGTTGTGCATGGGCTGCCATGCGCAAGTTTGGACCAACAGCGCCGAGCTCGAACCAGTGCGAAAGGCCTATTTCGAAGCGGCGCCGCTCGCGTGGGAGCGAGTGACGCGCTTGCCGCATTTCGTGTTTTTCGATCACTCGGTTCACGTGAGCAAAGGTGTCGGCTGCGTGAGCTGCCACGGGCGCGTCGATCAAATGGCGCAGGTGTACGCCGTGAATTCGTTCACGATGGGCTTTTGTTTGGATTGCCATCGCGCGCCGGAAGCCGCGCTGCGACCGCTCGACAAAATCACCGACATGGAGTGGGCGCGCAGCTCGAGCGACGAAAGCGGCAGCGCGCTCCGGCGCAAGTACGACGTTCACCCGGGAACGGATTGCACCACATGTCATCGTTGAAGCACGAGCACGTTGAGCCGCGCGCGGGCATCGAGCCGGAATTTGGCTTCGATCAAGATCTTGCGCCGTCGGCTTTGTCACGGCGCGAGTTCATGCAAGTGAGCGCCGCGAGCATCGCGTTTGCGACGCTCGGCGCCTGCACGCGCGCGCCGGCCGAGAAGATCGTGCCCTATCGCGTGCAGCCGAGCGAAATCGTGCCGGGACGCGCGCTCCACTATGCTTCGGCGAGCACGCTCGACGGCTACGCAACGGGCATTTTGGTCGAGAGTCACGAAGGGCGGCCGACCAAGATCGAGGGGAACCCCGAGCATCCGGCGAGTCTTGGCGCAAGCTCAGCGATCGAGCAAGCGCTCTTGCTCGAGCTCTACGATCCGCGTCGGCTGCGCACGATTCAGCAACGAGGTGCGCCGGCGAGCGCGCTCGAGCCGCTGCAAGCGCTGCGCGCTGCGGCCGCAGTGGAGCGCAAAGGGAGCGGCGTGCACCTAATCCTGCCCGCACAGAGCTCACCGCTGGTGGTCGATCAACTGAAGCGTCTCCGCCAACGTTTGCCCGAGCTCGCGCTGTACTTTCACGCGCCGCTCGCACCGACCAACGCGTGGCAAGGCGCGAAGCTCGCGTTTGGTCGTGTACTCGACACGCGCGTCGATTTGCGGCGCGCGAACGTCGTGCTCGCGCTCGGTGCAGATTTTCTGGCGCGCGGCCCGGCGCAGCTCGCGCTCGCTGGCGCCTTTGCCGAGCGCCGCGCGCCGGATTCGCCAGCAAATCCCATGAATCGGCTGTATGCGGTCGAGACCGCGCCGAGCGTGACTGGTTCGACCGCCGATCATCGACTCGCGCTCGCACCGACTCAAATTGCGGCGTTCGCGAGCGCGCTCTTGAGCGCGGTGGCGCGCGGCGTGGACGGCCAAGCGAGCGCAGCATTCGCCACTTTGCCAACGCCAGCGTTGAGCGATGACGCCGCGCGCTTCCTCGCGGCGCTGAGCGCCGACTTGCTCGCTCAACGCGGCGCGAGCGCTGTGCTCGCAGGCGACGAGCAGCCGCCTGCGGTGCACGCCGCGGCGCACGCGCTCAACGTGCTGCTCGGCAACACCGGTAGCGTGATGAGCCATGCGCCACCAGTGGTCTTCGCAGCCGACGATCCGGAGTTTGGTTCTTTGCGAGGACTCCGCGAGGCGCTCGCCGCGGATCGCGTTCGAACTCTAATCTCGTTCGAGAGCGACATTGCGTTCAGCGATTTAGAACTACGCGGTTTGCTCTCAAAAGCCAAAGAAAGCCTCTGTTTTGCGCTTTTCCCAACTCAAACGGCCGCACTCTCGAGTTGGCAAATCCCGAGCGCACACGCGCTCGAAACTTGGGGCGATGCGTTGGCGTTCGACGGCACGGCGTCGATCGTACAACCCCTGATCGCGCCGCTCTACGGCGGCCGCACCTTGAGTGAAGTGCTCGCCGTGTTGCTCGGCGAAGAGCCGAATAGCGCACACGACTTGGTCAAGAACTTTTGGCAAGGGAGACATCCGGATGACTTTGGCGAGTTCTGGGAGCTCGCGCTGGCGCGCGGTGTCGTCGCGGGAACGTTGACAGATGCGGTCATTGCTCCATTGCTCGAACCCGGTTGGTTTCCGGAACTTGCGAGCGCGAGCGCCGGCCCGCAGGGCATTGAACTCAACCTCGAGAGTGACACGCGCGTTCACGATGGTCGCTTCGGTACGAACTCGTGGCTGCTCGAATTGCCCTGTCCGATCACGAAATTGACTTGGGAAAACGCCGCTTGGCTCGCTCCGTCCTTGGCGCGGCGCTTGGCCGTCGAAGCCGGCGATGTCATTCGATTGCGAGCGGGGGCGCAGTCGCTCGAAGTGCCTGCGCTGATCGTACCGGGACACGCGGACGGCGCGATCTCCCTCGCGCTCGGTTGGGGCCGCGAAAATGAAGCCGGCAAGCCAATCGGCGTGAACGCGTTCGCGCTGCGAGCCGCGAATGCTCGCACGGTCAACGTCGAGCGGAGTGGGCGCCAGGCGGAGCTCGCGATCACACAAGGATCGATGCAGCTCGGTGACCTCGCGGAATCGATCTTAGTCTCGAGCACGCTTTCTCAATATCGCGCCGAGCGTCCCGCGCGCCCCATAAAAAAACAACTCTCACTTTATACCTCGGATGCGCCGGAGTCGGCGCGACAGTGGGGCATGGTGATCGACTTGAACGCGTGCACCGGTTGCAGCGCGTGCGTGATCGCCTGTCAGGCGGAAAACAATGTGCCTTCGGTCGGCAAGGGCGGCGTGCTCAAGCACCGTGAGATGCACTGGTTGCGGATCGATCGTTACTTGATTGAAGAGGGCAAGACAGAGCGCGCTCTGGTGCAGCCGATGGCGTGCCAACACTGCGAGCACGCGCCGTGCGAGTACGTCTGCCCGACCGCCGCGACCGTGCATTCGAGCGATGGCTTGAATCAGATGATTTACAACCGCTGCGTCGGGACCCGCTTTTGTTCCAACAATTGCCCTTACAAAGTGCGGCGTTTCAATTGGTTCAACTATCATCAGGGCGAGCGTTCCCCCCGCGAGCTCGCTGAAAATCCCGAAGTCACGGTGCGCGCGCGCGGCGTGATGGAGAAGTGCAGCTACTGCGTGCAGCGGATCCGCTCGGCCGAGAACCGCGCGCGCGTCGAGCATCGCCCGCTCCGCGACGGCGACGTGCGGACCGCGTGCGAACAAGCCTGTCCGACGCGAGCGATCAGCTTCGGTGACGTGAACGACCCGCATTCGGCCGTCGCTCGCTTGCGCCAGAATCCGCGCGCATTCGAGGTGCTGGCCGAGATCGGCACTGCGCCGCGCACTCGTTATTTGATGAAGCTCACGAACCCGAATCCGGAGCTCACATGACGAGCGCGACCGCTGAAGGCTCGGCCGCCGCCTGGCCCGCGCCGGATCGCTCGCCGGCAGCAGACGAGCTCGCGCTGCTGCCGAAACCACAAACTGATCGGGCACTGACCGAGCAGCTGCTCGATTGCGTGCTCAAGCCTCCGGCTTGGCTCGACCGCGCGATCCTGGTGACGGGGCTCGGTAGCTTCGTGCTCATCGCTGCCGTGACCTACACGCTCATCACCGGCATCGGTGTGTGGGGCAACAACATCCCGGTCGCGTGGGCGTTCGCGATCACGAACTTCGTGTGGTGGATCGGGATCGGGCACGCGGGCACGTTCATTTCGGCATTTTTGCTGCTGTTCGAGCAAAAATGGCGCACCTCGATCAACCGCTTCGCTGAAGCGATGACGCTGTTCGCGGTGATGCAAGCCGGGCTCTTTCCGTTGCTGCACATGGGCCGAGCTTGGTTCTTCTATTGGCTCGTACCGTATCCGAGCACGATGAAAGTGTGGCCGCAATTTCGAAGTTCCCTGACTTGGGACGTCGTGGCCGTCAGCACGTATTTCACGGTCTCGCTTTTGTTTTGGTACCTCGGCTTGATCCCCGATTTGGCGGCGCTGCGCGACTATGCGAAAGAACCCTGGCGCCGACGTCTCTACGGCATTTTCGCGCTCGGCTGGCACGGTTCGGCCGCGACGTGGCGGCGCCACCGCATCGCTTACGGCGTGCTCGCAGGCATCGCCGCGCCGCTCGTCGTTTCCGTGCACAGCATCGTGAGCATGGATTTCTCGATCGGCGTCCTACCCG
Organism: Polyangiaceae bacterium; assembly: GCA_036500245.1. GTDB lineage: Bacteria > Myxococcota_A > Polyangia > Polyangiales > Polyangiaceae > PMG-095. Next base: position 16,212 of record DASYCL010000761.1, read on the forward strand.
GCTGGCACTCGACGATCTTCCCGCCGTACTTCGTGGCCGGCGCGATCTACTCGGGCTTCGCCTTAGTGCTCACACTGATGATCCCGGCGCGGTATTTGTATCGACTCGAACACGTGATCACGCGCGATCACTTGGAAAAAATGGGCAAAATGCTGCTCGTTACCGGCACGATCGTGACCTACGCCTACGCCGTCGAAATCTACTGCGCGTGGTCGGGTGGGGATGCCTTCGATCGTCACATGCTCCTGCACGTGCGGCCGCGCGGGCCGATCGCGCCGATCTTTTGGACGGTGATCGCTTGCAATTGCGGTTCGCCGCTCGTGCTCTGGAGTCGGCGCGTGCGCATGAGCGCAGTCGGCTTGTTCGTGGTGACGCTCGCGATTCAACTCGGCATGTGGCTCGAACGCTTCCTCTTGATCGTCAGCTCGGAGAGCGCGGACTTCCTGCCTGCGAACGCACACTACTACAGCCCGAGTGTGATCGATATCGCGCTCCTCTGCGGTACGCTCTCGTTTTTCACGTTCCTGTTCTGCCTTTTCTTGCGCTTCGTGCCGTTCATTCCGCTCAGCGAGCTGAAGGCGCTCGAGTTCGAACTCAGAGGTCGCTCGTGAGCGAAAAAGCACGCATTTGGGCCGAATTTCCGAGCGGAGCGGCGGTGCTCGGCGCAGCGCGCCGCATGCGCGAACGCGGACACACTCGGCTCGACGCGTACACGCCGTATCCGATGCCCGAGCTCGAAGAAGTCGCAGAGCTGCCGCGCCCTCGACTCTTATTGAGTTTGATTCTGCTGGGCGCCTGCACCGGCGGCACGCTCGCCTTTTTGATCATTTGGTGGACGGCGGCGATCAGCTATCCGCTGAACGTCGGCGGCCGGCCACTGAATTCGTTCGTGACGGACATCCCAATCTTGTTCGAATCGTCGGTGCTCGGCGCGGCGGTGACCGGGTTCATCGGCATGCTCGCGTTTTCCGGCCTGCCTCGTTTGTACGATCCACTCGAGCAGCTATCCGGCTTCGAGCGCACGACGATCGATCGCTTTTGGCTCGGCCTCGAGTGCGAGCCCGACGCGCGCGAAGCGCTAACGAGCGAGCTCACAGAACTCGGCGCGCTCAGCGTGCAGCGCGAGGAGACTCGCGCATGAGCTCGTCGCGCGCGTGCACCATTTTGCTCGCGACGGCCCTTTTCGGCTGCGATAATCGTCAAGCGTTCGTCACGCCAGAGCCCGGCCTCGAACGCATGTTGACTCAGCCGCGCGCGATGCCCTACGGGCAGTCGAGCGCATTCGGCGATGGTCGCGCGATGCGCGAATCAGTTCCTGACACTGTGGCGCGCGAGCGCCCGTTCGTCGGGCAGCCCGTGATCGAAACCGGGCGCGACAGCGTGGGCTACGCCTTGGTGATTCCGATCGCGGTCTCGCGCGAGTCGCTCGAAGCAGGGCGCGCCTCATTCGAACGCATTTGTGCGACTTGCCACGGCGTGCTCGGGGACGGTCATAGCGTCGTCGCGGAAAAAATGGAGCTGCGCAAACCGCCGTCTTTGCACGAGCCGCGCATCGCCGCGCTGCCGCCCGGAAAAATCTTCGAAGTCGTGTCGCACGGCTATGGGCTCATGCCTGCGTACGCCTCGACGCTTTCGGTCGCTGAACGCTGGTCGGTGATCGCTTATCTCGACGCGCTGCGTGCGAGTCAAGCGGCGATCGCGGACGATTTGCCGCTCCAAGACCGCACGCAGCTGGCTCGGAGCGAACCATGATTTCGCGCCGCGCGCTGAATTTGGCCGTGCTCGCCGTCGTTCTCGGCGCGATCGCGTGGGGCTTCGACGTTTGGCTCAGGCCCGGCGCCGCAGCGTTCAGCTATCTCGCTGCGTTCGGCTGGATATTCAGCAGCGTGCTCGGCGCCCTCGCGATGCACGCGATTGCGCGCGCGGTCGACGCGCGTTGGTTCAGCGCGCTCGGTGCGTTGAACGGCGCGCTCACTTCGGTCACCGTCGTCGTGCCGCTGCTCTTTTTGCCACTCGTGTTGCTCTTGCCGAAGCTCTACCCGTGGGCGGACGCGAGCCAAGTCGTCGAGCATCCGGAGCTTCATCGCGCACAGCTCTTCGGCCATGCGTGGTTCGGGACGGGCTGGTTCTTGTGTCGCGCCGCGCTCTATCTCGCGTCTTGGCTTGCGTTCGCGGAGCTGATGCGTCGCGCCGAGCGTGACGAAGCGCGCGGACTGCACTCGGCGCTCGCTCAGAGCAAAATCGCGCTCGGCGCCGTGGCTTTGCCGCTGCTCGGTTTCAGCGGCAGTTGGGCGGCATTCGACTGGTTGATGAGCGCCGCGCCCGGCTGCAACATGACGAGCTTCGGGCTCTATCTGCTCACCGGTGGCTTCGCCTCCGCGCTCGGCTTGCTCGGACTCGTCGTGCACTCGGCGAAGCGGCGCAACCTCCTGGCTCCAGAAATGGGTGGCGCGCATTCGCTCGCGCTCGGTCGCATGCAGCTATCGGCGGTTTGCCTGTGGGCATACATCGGAGTCTCGCAGCTGATCATCGTTTGGATCGCGAACGAGCCGCGCGAAGCGGCGTTCTATTTGCCGCGCTCCGAAGGCGCCTTTCGCTGGCTCGCGGGTGTGCTGATTTTCGGCCATTTCATCGGTCCATTCTTCGTTTTGCTCTCGCGCGCTTGGAAAGAAGAGTGGCGTTTCGTCGCCGGGCTCGGCGCATGGCTCGTATTGATGCACGCGTGCGATCTTTATTGGTTGGTGGTGCCCAACGCGGCGAGCGGCGTCTCGGTGCTGGACGCTGGACCCTTCTTGCTATTGGGCGGGCTTTCGGTCGTGGTGGCGCACGCGCGCTCGCAGCGCGTCTCGCCCGTTCCCCTCGGAGACCCGAACCTCGCTCGTTCTCTGGCCTACGAGTCGCCATGACCGAAGAACCAAG